>JBMFIT010000111.1:0-1013 GCA_049974445.1 Acidilobus sp. | reverse complement strand
GGTACGCCCTAACTGTCTTGACGCCACTCCCCTCACGCCTGCGGCCGTTGGCGAGGTATAGGAGGGGGCCGAGGTTGGCGGGGTCCCAGCGAAGCCAACTCGTTGCCAGAGGCGTTATTCAAAGGGGTTTCATCAACGGGCCAGCGCGGTTGGCTTTTTTAATAAAAGCAGGACTCCTTGGCCCCGGGATGGCGCTCCGAATACTGGTCATAGGTGGCGGCGCGGCCGGGATGTCAGCTGCCTCCTGGGCGAGGAGGAGGGACCCGAGCGCTGAGATAACAGTCCTAGAGAAAACTGGCTTTATAAGTCACGCCCCCTGCGGGATCCCCTACTACGCTGGGGGCCTCTTCAGCGACAGGTCCCTCCTCCAGGCCTACGACGCGAGGTTCTTCAGGGAGGCCAGGAGGATTGAGGTGCTGCTCAGGGCGGAGCCGAGGATGTCGATTTTGGCTCAAGGGTCGTCGTCGCAACTGTTAACGGCGAGAGGAGGAGGTTCGAGTTCGACAGGCTCATAGTCGCGACAGGCGCGCGGCCCAGGAGGCTAGAGGGGCTTGAGGGGGCTAGGGTGGTTTACGTCCACCACCCGGCCGACGCCGAGCATGTCAGGCAGACTGCCATGGCATCGACTGAGGTTACCATAGTTGGGGGCGGCGTCCTGGGGGTCGAGATGGCCGAGCAGCTTAGGCGGCTCGGCAAGGCCGTCCACCTTGTCCACAGGGGCAAGTACCTGATGAGCAGGGACCTGGACCCTGAGCTCGGGAGCCAGCTGACGGAGATGGTCAGGTCGGCCGGGGTTGACGTGAGGCTCGGCGTGACCGCGGTCGACGCCTTCGGCGACGTCGTGAGGCTCAGCGACGGGTCGTCGGCCAGGTCAGACCTCATCATCGCGGCGGCAGGCGTTGAGCCGAACGTAGGCCTCTTCAGGGGCAGGCTCAGGCTGGGCCCCCATGGGGCCGTAGAGGTCGACGACAGGATGAGGGCGACGTACGACTACGTCTTCGCGGCTGGGGACG
>JBMFIT010000110.1:0-1123 GCA_049974445.1 Acidilobus sp. | reverse complement strand
GCCCTGATGAGGGGCGCTATGTCCAGCTTCCCCCTAAGCGCTCTGGCCGCCCTTCTGGCCGTTGGTGTTGGGGTGGCCGCGTATGCCCTGCCCACCTCGGCCACGGGTGGACGGGAGGCTAACGTTGATTGCTTGACCTCTGACTTGCCGCCTGGGGCCGACGAGGCGTTAATAAGGGAGCTTCTCAGGGAGCGGAGGGAGAGACTTGGAGCTGTCTGAGGTCAAGAAGGTTACTGAGAGGCTCTTCAACGCCATAGGTAGCCTCTACGTGGGCAAGAGGGATGTAGTCGAGGCGCTGATGGCTACACTGATAGCCCGAGGTCACGCCCTGCTGGAGGGTCCCCCAGGCCTTGGCAAGACCACGCTCGCCAAGCTCTTCGCCCAGGTAATAGGGGGCCAGTTCAAGAGGGTCCAGATGACCCCTGACCTCCTGCCTGCCGACATAATTGGTACCGTGGTCTGGGACCAGAAGGCCTCCGACTTCAAGGTCAGGCTCGGGCCTATATTCGCTAACATCGTCCTGGTCGACGAGCTCAACAGGGCAACCCCGAGGACTCAGTCGGCTCTCCTGGAAGCGATGGAGGAGAGGCAGGTGACAATAGACGTCAACACGATAAGCCTGCCTGAGCCCTTCATGGTGATAGCGACGCAGGTCCCGAGGGACGTGGGCGGCGTGTTCCCTCTGACGGTGACCCAGGTGGACAGGTTCGCGGTGAAGATTAGGGTTGGCCTGCCCACGCGGGACGAGGAGGCCGAGATACTGAGAAGGTCCGATGTTCTCATAAGGCCTAGCCTTGAGCCCGTGCTCACGCTCAACGACATTAATGAGCTGTCAAACCTAGCCAGGTCAGTTAAGGTGGACTCAAGCGTTATCGAGTACGTGCTCTCGATCATTGAAGAGGGTAGGAGGCTGGCAACCGTGGAGCCCCTCAGCGTGAGGGCCTCCATATGGCTCTTCAGGCTCTCGAGGGCGAGGGCGCTGCTCGACGGCAGGGAC
This sequence comes from Acidilobus sp., assembly GCA_049974445.1. Taxonomy (GTDB): domain Archaea; phylum Thermoproteota; class Thermoprotei_A; order Sulfolobales; family Acidilobaceae; genus Acidilobus. Next base: position 126 of record JBMFIT010000110.1, on the reverse strand, counting down.
TTCGTGATCCCTGACGACGTGAAGGCCGTGGCGCCGCACGTGCTGAGGCACAGGCTGGTCTTCGGGCCTGAGGGGCCGGCCGACCCAGAGGCTGTGGTTGAGTCAATCCTCTCGAGGGTGAAGGTG
>JBMFIT010000109.1:0-1235 GCA_049974445.1 Acidilobus sp. | reverse complement strand
TACGTGGCCGTATGGGTCGGCATCGACGGCTACAACGACAGCACCGTCGAGCAGACAGGGATACTGGTCGAGTGCAAGGGCGGCAAGGCCTACTACAGCGCCTGGTACGAGTTCTACCCCGCTTCCCCGGTCTACGCCCCGTCCAGCGACGTAGTCAAGCCCGGCGACAAGATGGTCGGCTGGGTCGTCTACAACCCCTCCACCAACGAGTACAGGACCGTGCTAGTCGACGTCACAGAGGGCTGGAACTACACCTCGCCCTTGACGTCCGTCTCGGGGGCTGAGGACAGCAGCGCCGAGTGGGTCGTTGAGAGGCCTGCCGTCGGGGGGAGCCTAACAACGCTGGCAGACTTCGGCACGGCCTACTTTAACGTCAAGTACACTGGCATACTGCCGCCCGGCGGCTTCTACGTGAGGCTGACGAACGGCTCCGTCGGCAACATATCGAGCTTCAACTACGTTGAGATGATAATGGTCAACAACAAGGGCCAGGTCCTGGCCGAGCCGTCGCCCCTCTACGCCTACGGCTCCAGCTTCTACGTCTGCTACGGCTCCTGCAGCTCCTCCTCCGGCGGCGGCCACCACAAGTAGGGCTGCGCCTTCACGAGGCTACACGAGTTTTTATAAGGCCCCTCAAGGGCGCCCAAGGGCATAGTCACTTGACGTACTTCGTCAGTATGTCCCTTATCCTGAGGAGGTCGCTCCTGACGACGGGTGTAACGAACCTGTACCTGAAGACCGGAGTTTCCCTCAGGGTCATGTAAATCTCCCTCAGCCTTCCAGGGTTCCCCCCGCTGAAGGCGTCGACCTCCGCCTCCTCGAGCTGCTTGGCGAGGTCGATGAGCTTTGATATCTCCATAATCGCCTCATGGGTGGCCGGCTCACGCCGCCCAGCCCATCTGTAGAAGGTCAGCTGCTCAGCGAGCCTGTTCGTGAGGTCTGATATCGCGTCATGCAGCTGTAGCCTCCAGTCCCTTGGCTCACTCGGGCTGGGCATGGTTCGTACAGCGATATAGTTTCCTCTGAAACTTATAAGCATTATAAATTGCATTTAATGGCCGACGTCGTGGCGGGTCGGCACCTAAGTCCTCCTCATCGCGGCGCTGAGGGCAGTCACTGCCCGCATCCCCTGTCTCAGGGCTCAGGGCTGAACCTACGGCCTTTTTCCATCAGCGACGCCCTAATGGCCCCTATCACGGCTGAGGGGTCCTGACCTCCTCCCCGCCCTGAGGGGC
>JBMFIT010000108.1:0-1389 GCA_049974445.1 Acidilobus sp. | reverse complement strand
GTTGAAGTAGATGGGGGCCTCCGCGACTACTGTGCCGTTAAGCGACTCGAGGTAGGCCGTCACGTTGGACCCGGTCATTATAGTCGTGAACAGCCACTGGCCTGTGCTAGCCGAGATGAGGCCCCAGGACTGAAGGATCGGTATCGGGAGGCCCTCAATCCATATCGGCTGGCCTGGCTCGACGACGCCTGGCATGGCGAGGTCCTCGCCGACTATTATGAAGTCCTGCATGTTATCCCCAGATACAACTGGCAGGAAGCCGTAGCCTGGCGGGTTGACCTCAATGAGCAGATCCCCTGGCGGCGAGCTGAACGACAGGGTGTCCGTGTAGGATGTGCCACTAGCCGTGAAGTTTACTGGGAGTGTTAGGTACGTGTTGTTGATGTAGTCGTAGTACTTGAAGGTCACATTATAGCTGGCCGTCGAGGGGGCCGGGGTCCCGTTGAGCTCGAAGGCCTGCAGCTCGACATTTATGCCGAGGGCCGTGTCTAATGGCGCGCCTGGGAAATCGGAATAGTAACAGCACCCGTAAACGGCGACGCTCACGAAGTACCCGTTGAAGCCCTCAACGAGGCCTATACCCCACCTGCCTGACGAGGTCCCGTTCACTATTATGTATGTGACGCCGCTAACGTTGGACGGCATAATTATGTTTACCTCCCACAGGCCCTGTGAGGGGTTGAACGTCATTGGCGCGGTGTACATGAAGCCGTCAACGGTCTCGAGCTCGACGTAGAACTTGCCCGACCTTACGGCAGTCCCGTTGAGGAACGTCACGTTCGCCGTAACCGTGACGAGCTGGCCAGGGACTGTAACCATAGGCAACGTCATGGTTGGCGACGTCACGTAGACGCTAACAAGGAGGGAGGGCATGCGAGCCTCAAGGGCCCTTACGAGGAACCCGTTCAGTAGGTCTGAGGCGAGCTCGCCGGCGTTTATGGCGCCAAGGCCTGTCACCAGGTTATAGCCCTCGCTGGCGAACCACGGTATGTTGTACCCGAACGTTACTGGTATGAAGGGCGCCCTTGCGCCCATGGTCCTGTAAAGGGCGTACAGCAGCTGCCCCACCAGGCCAAGCCTGCCGCCGTAGGCCTGCTCGACGAGGGCTAGGAGGCCGGCTGTCAGCGGGGAGGCCTCGGACGTGCCGCCGTCTATGATAGTCATGTTGTCGAACGTAACCTGGATTATCCCTGGGAACACGTTGGCGTTCGCCGAGACGTCAGGGTTGGCCCTCCCGTAGGGGTAGCCCTCGGGAGGCCTTGCGACCACACCCTGCTGCCACCAGGGCATCGGCTCTACCGCGCTGTAACCGCCAGTTGAGCCGCCGAAGTTGAAGAAGAAGGGCACGAAGCCTGCCGCCGACCAGGCAGTCTGGTATGAGCCGCTCAC
>JBMFIT010000107.1:0-1576 GCA_049974445.1 Acidilobus sp. | reverse complement strand
CTGCGTAGTACCTCAGCGAGGCCTCAGCGCTCCACGATCTAACGTAGGCCTCGGAGCCGGAGGCGAGGCCGCCGACAACGAACTCGGCGTCCATGCCCTCCCGTGGCCAGACGACTATCCCGGTGGGGTAGGGGAGCCTTATGATGGCGAGGGGCCTCAGGTATGGGCCCAGGCCGTAGTATATGCCCAGGTACCCGCCCTGGGCCGCGACGGCTAGCGTCAGGTTGACGGGGAGCTGAAGGCCCTGCCAGCCAGTGCCAGCGAAGAGGAACGGGCCCTGCGCGGAGTATGACGTGATCACGTTGCCGTAGACGACGGAGTAGTCCCTGACGGGGCTCCCAACCCCCTCCTGGAGGCCGAGGGGGCCCGTGAGGTTCCAGACGTTCGCCCAGAACCTGACCTCATAGGTTCCGTTCCCAAGCTCCCTGAGGCCCGCCACGGCCTGGGCCCACAGGTAGCTGGGCGTGGAGTTCCCCGCAACTACGTCGACGTTGAGCTGAACGCTTATCGAGTTGTTGTAGCCCTGGGACGTGAAGGAGCCCTGCCTGATGTAGATCCAGCCGAGGACAGCGGTGAGGTTCACCGGCGCTGGGGGCTGTTGGCCGAAGAGGAGGCTCACGTCCCCCTGGGTCAGGGCCTGCTCCTCGACGCCATAGTACGTGGGTCCCACGGGGGAGGCGGCGATGGCCCTGGCCGCCGCTGCGAGCGACAGAAAGGCGACCAACAGGGCGACGGCCAGGGCCCTCAAGCCTTATCAGGTATACCTTAGCTTGGGGCCTTAATTACGGTTATCAAACCAAGCGCTGCCAGCTCCCATGATAGGCTAGGCTTGACAATAATACCGCCATGAAGGGCAGGGATTTCTCCCTCACGGCCCCGCCTTGCCCGTAGCTTTTCGCTACGGGTAGAGGGGCAAAGCTCCACAGGCGCTAAGGGTGGCTATCACCCGCACCCCTCGAAATGTTAAGGGCGGCGTTGTAGTCCCTGTCACTCCTCAGCCTGAAGGGCCTCGGGATGTTGGGGAGCGGTCCTCCTGAGCACCATGAGGTCGGAGCCGCCGATTATGTAGGTTAGCACAGTGGTCAGCGATATGAAGCTGACTATGAGAGCCCAGCCGGAGTAAAGCACCATGAACAGGGCCCAGCGCAGGGTCGGGGCGAAGCTCCCGTGGCTGTACTGCGGGTACCTGATTATTGCGCCAGTATTAGGTATCGCCCCCGAGAGCTCAGCGAAGGCGAGGGCCACGAACAGCAGGAGCACGCCCGCTATGATCCATGACACTATGGCGGCTGGGACGGCCATGGCGGCCGCGTAGAAGGAGCCGAAGAGCCAGCCGCTGCCTATTATGGCGCCAAGCACCAGGAACATTACCTCGAGGAGTCCGAGGGCCCCCTTCAGCTCCCCGTCACTCGCTGCGCCTTCTCTATGTAGGGGTTTGAGCTGCCCACCAAGACCACCTCATGTATAATATCAGGGTTAAAACAAGGGAGTGGGAAAACTTTACCTGTAATTAAACAGCCTAAGGTCCCACTTTCTATTATTAGGAAACGTGAGAGCCTGGGAGGCCGGGCTGCGG
>JBMFIT010000106.1:0-1600 GCA_049974445.1 Acidilobus sp. | reverse complement strand
CCGTGCCGTTTTGGTAGAAGTTCAGGTACGTGGTGGTCCCGCCGACGGAGAGGACCCAGGGTGAGGAAGCTGGGTAGCCGAGGTCCCCGACAGGCCCAGCGCTGTACCCCATGCCGCCTGCATCCCCGCTGGACGCGAGGAACGTTATGCCCTCAGCCGAGCCGAGGGCGTAAAAGATGTCCGTGAGGTAAATGTTGTAGAAGAAGGACGCGTACCCGAGCGTGTTTAGGTAGGACTCGTCGATCCCGAAGCTCTGGCTCACTATCGACACGGCGTCCTGGCTGTCGATGAACGCGATGTCAGTGGCCAAGGGGAGGTAGCCAGCGCTTATGTATAGGTAAATGTGGGCGTATGGGGCCGCTGACTGCACGGTCTCAACGTCGAGCTCTATCTCGTAGTTCCATCCAGTCACGAGGCCCAGGTTGGGGTTATAGGTGCCTATGGGAACGACGGTCAGGTTTGCCCTAGGCAGGCCGAAGAGCTGGTCAAAGTAGGCCATTATCTGGTATATCTGTGGGTCCCCATAGAAGTCCAGGACGCCAACGTTCACGCCCTGCCCCATGAAGCCCCTCTTGTAAAGCGGGGTAACGTTGTAGGCCTGCACCACGTCAGGGAGGGGGTAGGCCTCCCAGGACTGAAGGAACTGCCTGGAAGACATCAGCGACCCAGGCAACAGACCCGATAGCCTCGCTATAGCCGGCTTAATGAAGAGGGGCGTCGCGTTTGAGACGTAAGGAACTAGGCCCAGCGGGTTCCCGGTGAACCCCGTCTCGGCGTAATACGTCGTGGTCCCGTTGCTGAAGAGGCCGACCCTGACGCCAAGGGCGCTCTCAACAGCGGATGCCGGCCCCTCGAAGACTATCATTGAGTCCAGTGCCGTAAAGACGACCCTAAGTCCGTGGGCCCTGAGGTAGTTCAGAGCCTTATTGAACTCGTCGGTGGGGTAGAAGAGCCTTGCGACCTCCTGCCTGGTCAGGAACCTATGATAGAGCGGCGAGCCCGGCGTGCTCACAGCCTGCGCGTAGTAAAATATCAGCGGTACGTTCCGAAGGGGCACGTACAGCACGCCGAAGACCGGTTGATTGGGCGAGACCTCGCCCAGGTATCTGAAGCCGGGGAGAGGGCTGAAGGACGAGTTGGAGTAGGCGGCCCTTGTGGGAGGCGGGGCGACGGCGGAGGCCGCAGGCGCTATGATGGCTAAGACGAAGGCGACCAGCAGGAGCAGGACGCCGAGGCGCACGACCATCCCCTGTCCCCGTTATCAAGTTCGAGACCTGTATATATGTTTATCCATGGAAAGACGTTTCGTTTACTTAATATACTCAAAACCATTTTGAATCTTAGCTATAGGGCCCCGAAGGGCCCTTTAAACCACGTCCGTTTGGGAATCGCAACTAGAGCGTCAAGGCTTGAAACGGATCGTTGGCCACTACTAGTGAGGGATTTCAAGCTTCTCCGTAGTCTCAAACGGGGCCTGTGAAGAGACCATCAGTGGCCAGACCCATGGGATGATGACGGGTTACCCGGACGAGGCCCCTGTACTTCAACTAAGCTAAAGAACTCGCATGACGCGTAGCCCGCCCATGTCGTGCGCTTGTAG
>JBMFIT010000105.1:0-1604 GCA_049974445.1 Acidilobus sp. | reverse complement strand
ACCCATGAACGTCTTCGACGCCCAGGTGAGGGGCGGCTACGTCGTCTCAAAAAGCGGCAGCCTCAGGGTAGAGGTCCCTGAGGCCTACGCTAAGCTAGTCACCGACGGGCAGGACGTACTTGCGGGCTTCAGGCCAGAGGACGTAAGGGTCGGACAGGGCGAGCACGTTGGTGTCGTGAACATGGTAGAGAGGGTCGGGGCGTACACGGTGATTCACGTCGACGTCGGCGGCCTGACGCTGAGGCTGCTCCAGCCCTCACTATCCACATCGCAGAGAGGGGACCAGGTACGCTTCGACGTACCCCCGAGCGCCGTGGCCCTCTTTGACCCCAAGACGGGTGAGAACCTGCTCAGGAGGGGTTAAGGCCTCGCCCGGCCTCAACGCGGGCAGGGAGTTCGTCCTTGTCCTGGCCCTCTCGCTATCAGCCCTAGCCTTAGCCGTGGGCCCACCGGTCACGAGGGCTCAGTGCCCTCAGGCCGTCGCGGCCGGCGAGAGGGCTTACTTTTACGCGTGGAAGGCCGATGACTACCTCTACGTCAACGAGAGCTACGACGAGAGGTTGTACCAGCTAATGGTTCAGGCCTCCTACGCGTCTAACGTAACTTGCCCAGGGGTCGCTCAGAACCTAGCAAGGCTTGCCTCACTTGGACCATCCCTTTTGGCGAGGGCGAGGCTCTCCTTCTACACATTTATCTCTACCGTTGTCGTCTCAGTCGCTGTGCTAGGGGTCGGGGCGTGGCTCTCGGCGACGAGAGGGAGGGGGCTCGCGTGGAGGCTTTGGCTCATCGCCCACAGGAGGTGGGTCGTGGAGAGGACCGGCGCGAAGGAGGCGCCTCCCCTCGGCAGCGACTACAGGGCCGATCCCGACAAGTACCCGCTCTACCTCGCAGGTCTCCTGGTAGTTGTAGCCGTGGGGCTCGCCGGCGTGACTGCCTTCGAGCTCTACTGGAGGCCAGGTCCCTTCTCGGTCATAGCGTTGCTTAACCTACAGGGCTTCATAGGGGACTACCCTCAGGACGTGCCGCCAGGGTCAAACGTCAGCCTGATGGTCTTAGTAATCAACAGGATGAACCAGGTCATGCTATACCGGGTTAGCGTTGCCGTGGTCAACTCGACAGCTCCCCCTCAGCCCAGCTCGCTTGGAGGGGCCCTGGACTCCTATGACCTCTATGTCGTGATACCGTCCGATCATAACGCGACCGCCCCGATCTGGTTCAGGGCGCCTATCTCGCCAGGGCAGTACAAGCTGCTCTTACTCCTATACTATTATAATGCCACAACTGGGGGCTTCTATTACTCAGGCCTATTCAACCAGCTCTACTTCAACGTGAGCGCTGCAGTGCCAACGCGTTAACGGTCACCCCATGATCGCGGAAACCAATTTAATTCGGATGCCGCTAGGGCTAAAGGGCGAAAGGGTTGTCCAAGCCCTTACCTCAGGGCGATAGGGCGTCGCTCAGCCCACAGGTCCAGGCCGCTCAAGCGCAGGAGCAGCCCCAGGCCGTCGCGTCTCCGCCTACCTCGCAGGTTGATCTGGCGTCGGCGTCACTTGCCCAGCTGCTCGACGCCATAGCGGCGCTGAAGAGGAGCGGCCTGCTCGGGC
>JBMFIT010000104.1:0-1614 GCA_049974445.1 Acidilobus sp. | reverse complement strand
AGTATTTAATTAATGCTACGATTAGGTATATACGTGATAGGTGGCCACTAAATAAGCCGCAAAATAATGTAATAGTTCATTATTTTAAATATTTGAATCAAAATCTTCTTCCAGAGGTTATGGAGTTCTTTTTGGCGCTTAAATGGGTTACTCTTCAGGAAGATGCTAATTACCCTCCGCCAAAATATCTTGTCTCTTTATATACCCTATCAGTTTTTGCAACATTGGAAGTAACAGGAGATTTAAAGACGCTACGTAAAATCATCCGTTTTAAATACTAATACGTTTAACTAGGCTTGTTTTTTTTTTTTGGCATCGTACTAAGCAAATAACACTTTTAATGGTTTCAATATTTATTAGTTTTACTGTTTTATCGTCCTTTCTTCAATACTTAATTGCTGCGACTTTATCATCACAGTAAAGGTGTTATCTCATGGCATTGTCGAGGAGTCTCTTTGACCCGTTACATCTCTTGGCGCCTTCAGGGCGAGGAGGTGAGGTTTATGAACACGAGCTCCCTGGGCAGCGTGAAGCCGTAGCCGCTGGCGTTATAGTACACAGGCGTCAGGTTGCTGAAGTATGCGCTAGCATAGTAGCCCTGCGGCAGGCCATTGTCTATCAAGATCGTGTTTGCGCTGACGGCCACCGAGTAGCTTTGGTACTGGAAGGAGTTGAGGACCCCTGCTACCAGGTCCGCGGCAGCTGCTACCTCCGCCTGGCCAAATATCATTGACATGGTCTCGGTCGCTGACGCTATGGCCGAACCTAGATCAAGGCCTACGCCCAGGGGGGAGCTGGCTCCGTTAACCCCGACCGAGAGGCCAACGAAGGCCTTAGTGAGGGTACTACTAGGGCTCATAGTGGCATAATACGTCAGGTTCGTCGCATAGTCCTGCCATATGACGGGCGCTGGCGTGTTGGGTAGAGGGCAGGTCGAGTTCATGCCAGTCCCGAAGAAGTAGCCTGGCGACTGCATGAACAGCCGCTGCTCGTAGGCCCACCTGCTCAGGTTGACGCACCTGCTGCCAGATATATATTACCGGAGCCTCAGCGCCGTTATCCTCTACTACCTTACCCCCTGTCGTGAACGTAAACGTGACACCCATCAGAGAGGACAGCTTGCTGACCGCCTGGAAAAGCTTCCCTGACTCAGCATCTCCTAGGGCTGACTCGAACTCACTGCCAAGCAGAGTAATTGAGTTCACGCTGAACTGGTCAACCAGCTCGGAAGCATCAAGGATCTCTACGACCGCGTTTGCAGAACCTGACCCGCTAACTGCGCTAGGCTGCGCTACCGCCAGGGCGAGGCCTATGGGAGCCATGCCTGTGTCGTTGGGATACCATGCCAGAACACGGGGGTACTAGGTAATATGGAGGTGAGATAGGCTCAGTGGTTATAGTGGCGCTGGCTGTTGTCGCAGTGGTGCTTTGCGCCGGTGACATCTCACCCAGATTCTTTGTTGCCACCTTAACGCCATTGCCAGAGGTTTCCAGAATAGTCCTGAAGGGACGACCCACCCTCACGCTTATTACAGCTCCCTTGCTACTTAGGGGAAGGCTCAGGTTCAGGGGCTGGTAGATGGGCTGCGCCATAACCTCAACGCTTCCGTTGGG
>JBMFIT010000103.1:0-1631 GCA_049974445.1 Acidilobus sp. | reverse complement strand
CTCGGCCTCCCCTCCGTTATGGTCCCAGTCTTATCAATGACGAAGACGTCCACGTCCTTGGCCAACTCGAGGGCCCTGCCGTCCCTGACAACGACTCCCCTCCTGGCGAGGCTCCTGACTGAGGCCAGGACCGCCATGGGCGTTGCGAGGCCCAGTGCGCAGGGGCACGCCGAGGCCAGCACGGCGACTGAGAAGAGGACTGCCCTTGGCACCGGGACGCAGAGCGCTAGGTGCCAGACTAGGAACGTGATCGCTGAGATCATTATTATCGTCGGCGTGAAGGCCGCCGCGACCCTGTCAACGATGTCCTGGACCCTCAGCCTGGTCGCCTCCGCCTCCCTCACGGCCGAGAGGACCTGGGCCATGTATGTCCTGCCGCCAGACCTCGTGACCCTCACAACAAGGTAGCCGGAGACTAGCCTCGAGCCGCCAACGACGGGGGAGCTGGGGGCCTTCAGGACCGGCATGGGCTCCCCCGTGAGGACGGACTCGTCGACCTCGCCCCTCCCCTCCTCAACGACCCCGTCAGCGGCCACGGTCTCGCCCGACCTGACCACAAGGAGGTCGCCGACCCTAACCTCGTCAGTCCTGACCTCGACCTCCCTGCCATCCCTCATGACTCTGGCCCTCGACGGGACCAGGTCTGCGACCTCGAGCGAGACCCTCTCCCTAATGTAGGCCTCTATGGTCTTCCCGACCATGACGAACGATATCAGGAGCGAGGAGGCGTCAAAGAAGACCTGCCCCTGCCCAGTTAGCACGGAGTAGGCGCTGTAGGCCCAGGCGACCAGGGTTGCCGTGGACACCAGGGTGTCCATGTTGGCTGTCCTGTTCCTCAGGGCCCTGTAGGCGCCCCTGTGGAACCTCAGGCCGGCGACGAAGACGACCGGGACTGAGGATATCATGGCTAGGAGAGGGCTGGAGGTGAACTGAAGGTATAGGGTCAGGAGCCCGAAGGCCCAGGCTATGACGAGGTCCCTGAGGTAGCCCCTGAGCTCACCTCTCCCCAGCGGGGCCTCGCTGCTGATAACCTCGGCCCTGTAGCCCCTTGACGTAAGCCCCTCGGCTATGGCTGAGGCGGAGGTGGTCAGGGGGTTGAACTCCACAACGGCCTCGCCAGAGGCTGGGCTGACGGAGGCCCTTACGACGCCATCCATCTCCTCGAGGGCCCTGAGAACCGACCTCGCCTCGTCAGGGCCCATGGAGACCCTCAGCCTCGCCCCTGAGACGACTACCTTGGCCGAGCCCGAGGCGAGGTTGACCTCGGCGTCCTCGACCCCCTGACGGACCTCAGCGCCCTATCCACGGTGGTCACGCACGTGGCGCAGTGCATGCCCACGACCTGGAGCTGCTCGGTCCTCGTTATCCTCAGCCGGCCCCTGGCCTCCTCACCCACCCGGCATCCCTTTGGGGCCCTCCCGGAGGTACTTCTCTGGGTCCCTCCTGAACGCCCTCAGGCAGGCCTCCGAGCAGAAGTAGTAGACCCTGCCCCTGTACATGCTCTTGTGGGGCGTCCGCTCGTCAACCTCCATGCCACAGACAGGGTCTACGGGCAAGGCCCTCACGTTCTCTAAATTAAGAAAACGGGATTAAAAGGGCATGCCTGTACTGATGAACGACACGCCGCTGGG
>JBMFIT010000102.1:0-1748 GCA_049974445.1 Acidilobus sp. | reverse complement strand
TTGTACTGGTCTCTGCCGGTGTAGTAGACGAACTTCTCGGGGCAGCACTGGTTTATCTTCTTCATGCCGAGGAAGCCGTACGTCCAGCCCCTCTCCTTAAGGAACGCCGCGTCGTCGCCGTTGACCAATATGTCCAGCATGTCGTTGTACGTGATCTCTATGAAGTTGCCCTCGCACCTCTCGCTGTTGGGCACCCTCAACAGCGGCGATCTCAAGCGGGCTGGGCTGAGGTAGTGGAGCATGGTGGACGCGCCTATGGCGCAAGTCCCGCCCTCGTTTCTGGTGTAGATGGAGCCTGCTATGTACCTCGGCAATTTGTTGGGGCTTATGGTCACCTGGACGTTGCACCTGCCGAGGCAGCCGTAGCAGGTGGTGAAGGCCACCACGTCGCCGGTCGTCGCCTCCAGTTTTGCCCCCTCCTTGAAGACCTTGCCGAATATGAACTGCTCCTTGCTGACGGTCGCGGCTACGGCGACGGCAGTGCCGGTTACGGCGGCGAGCTTGAGGAAGTCCCTCCTAGTGAGCTTGGGGCTTACGACCACCATGGCCCCCACTGGCTAGTTGCTTGTAGTAGTGGGGTGAACGGGTGGTAGTAGTAGGTCGTCGCTATGACTATGTACCTGAGCGTGTAGCCGCCGATCATAACCGCTAGGAATATGACCGGTATGGCGTACGCGGCGAACTTCCCCAGCGGGTCCGTCTTCATTAAGGCTATCTCGAGGAGCAGAGGTATCGCGATGCCGAGCGTCACTACGAAGCCCCAGAAGTACGGCGCATACGTCTGGAACAGCAACTGGGTCAGCGGTATCTTGGCCTCGATGTGGTTGGAGAAGGCGACGCTGAGGAACAGCGCCCACGCAAAGGCCTCGAAGACCACGGCGAGGAGGTCTATCCAGCTCAGCTCGTGGAGGAAGTGCTTCAGCTTGGCTATGTCGGATCCCCTCTCCAGCTTGACGAATCTGCCCAACAACAGCATGAACGCCGCGCCGTAGCCCAAGCCCGACGAGAGCCAGAGCAGGGGCAGGGAGCCGTTCCACCAATACGACCTCCCTCCCGCCGCGGCGAAGAGATAGGCCGTGTAGACCGTGGCCAACACAGCGTTGATCATTATGAGGTAGTACAAGGCGTTCAGGAACGCGGGGTTCTGGAGAGGCTTTATGAAGGCGGAGCCCAGGTAGAGCAGTCCCCAGAGGAACATGCCTCCCAGGAACATAACGCCCCAAGCCATCCAGGACTGGGCGAGCCTGCCGTTGACCCACCCTATGAAGATTATGTTGCCCGCCCTAGACGGGACGCCCAGGTCTATGACGAAGAACGCCAACGCGACTATTATGAAGAGCCAGCCGGCGATCATCCCGTAGCGCGTGGCTATGCCCTTTATCTTCCTCGCCTCGTAGAACGCCGACAGCAACATGGTCATGGCGCCAAGCGCAGTCATGAACACGGCGACGGCGATCTTCCATCCCCATACCATCTCGAAGTCGGGCGGCATGTAGGGACCCCAGCCGTTCCAGCTCACAGGCCAGGGATTTGACATGAGATGTTGACGCAGGCCCTAAGTTAAGCCTTGCTTTCAACCGCCGAAAAAAGCCGGGGGAACCTCTCAGGCGCCGCCGTCAGTTTTTTCGTCTTTTTGAAAGATCTGGCGGATGATCTGCGCCACAAGGGCTCTGCCCGCCTCGCACTTGAGGCCGAGAGTATAGCCGTAGACCTTGCAGTGGGCGGCGAGGGCCGTCAGCCTCGCGCCG
>JBMFIT010000101.1:0-1749 GCA_049974445.1 Acidilobus sp. | reverse complement strand
CTCAACAGCTACGATCCCCTCCTTCGCTCCTATCCTAGTGATCCTGTAGGCAGACTCGGTCAAGAGATCCTCCAGGGTTCCCGTCCAGTTCACAGATGGCGCCAAATTCTTCAATAACTTCAGGACGTCATTCAGCTTGTCAGCGTCTAACGCCACTAAGCCCTTAATTAGTCCGCTGACATACACCTTCCCTACCTGAATTGCCCCGAACTTGTACTCCGGCTCTTCCCTCCTGTACGGCTTCTGGTAAATCCTTATGATGTTCCTGTTGATGTCATTGTAGGGGAAATAGGCCTCCGCCGTGGCGCCTGCGTAGAGCACCACGCAGCTCAAGAGCTGTGAGAACGTGGTTAATGCAACTGTAGAACCCTTCCTCGACCTCCTGGACTTACCCAGTTCTTGGACTAAAAGAGTCTCATAGTCGAGGCCTAGCGTCTTGGCCATTCCGTAGCTCAGGGCCCCCAGAATAGTAGTCGGAGGGGGTAGCTCCAGCGAGGGCTGAACCGCTGAAATGTTTGGCTCCCTAACGGAGTAACCCCACGACGGCAAGGCGGAAAAAAAGACGGCCAGCACCTTCAATCTCTTACCTCTTCAAGGCCTAGTGAAGGTCTAGTGACTTAATTACCTCGTTTATTGCCTCAGCTATAGTATCTTTCTGTTCTGCCTGGTAACCGGACTTGGGAGCGACGTTAACAGTCATGAACTTCTTGACAGCGACGACCTTCATATCGCTCAACACCTTCAGCCTATTGGCTGTTTTATCCGCGTAATCGTTGGTGACTGCGGGAGTCACCACGAAGGGCTTCTCAGTGAGCGTCATAACCGCGTCCCTGAAGTCTACAACGGGGTGGAACCTCGACTTCTTAGCCCCGAACTCTAAGTTCTCCAGGAACCTCGCCAGGGCGAGCAAAGCGGCCCTCTGTCTTTTCTTCTTCTCTCCCGCGAGCTCATCCTCGCCTTTAGCCTTGTTTCCCTGGTTCACGGGAGTCGCTATTACGTCCATGTCCAGGTCGAAGGTGAAAGTATAGAGCGCGGATCCCACGTCTACGTTGTAGGGTTTCTGGTACTCCTGCTGGTCTACCGAGTACCTCACGTGGAACTGACTCTCCACGGCAGCTACCTCAGGAGAGACGCCGTAGGCCGGGATCATGTAGCTTACCTGGAATGCTGAGGTCCTCTTCAATGACTGATTCTTCTCGTCTTCGGAGCTACTCTCTTCAGCCCCCACTTCCTCGCTACTGGACTTTGCTGAGGTTCTCTTCCTCTGTGACTTAGCCTTCCCAGTGTACAGGAAACCGCCCACGTCCGCCACCACGTCCTTCAACATGATCGCGGTCTCGACCTCCCTTATCTGGGTTGCGTCCTTAGGTGGATTGATCTCCTCCTCCTTGAGCAGTTTGTAGTCGGCGAACTTGACGAACTCCTTGACCGAGCTCCTCTTACCTAAGGGCAGGCTCTCGGACTTGGCCACGTCCACCAGGACGCTCTGGTAGCCGTGAGCTAACGACTCTCCCGAAACCACAGGCATGTACTTGAGCGTGTAAGAGTTGTCCATAGGGATTACGATCGGGGCGACCCTGTGCCTCGATATGTTACCGACGTTCTCAACTCCGTTCAGAGCCTCGGTGTTTATCAAGTAACGCACAGTTAGGCTTAGGAACGCCATAACCGCCACCTCACCCCTCTTGGGAGGACTTCTCGGCCTCCTCCGTGGTCTTCTTGCAGGACCTCATAGCTTCCTCCACGGCC
>JBMFIT010000100.1:0-1822 GCA_049974445.1 Acidilobus sp. | reverse complement strand
TTGAAGGCGTTATAGGGTACCTAGAGTCGATAACTCCGACCGATAAGGACGTTCTAATTAAGCCCTCGGATAGCAGTGCCGCAGAGCACCTGTTAAGATATCACGGTATGGCCGCCACGGTTAGCCTTATGTCAATAAGAAAGGAGTGTATTGACGAATGGACCCACCTCCTTAGGGGCGTAGAGATTTCGGTCGAGAGAGCTATTCCCGCTATAGCTACTGAGTGTGGCAACCTTTACCATACCTCGAGAAGACTTACCATGTACAGGCTTCATGTGAATAATTCATCTGTAGGGCTTGACGAATCAGGACAGCTAAGGGTGCTGAGAAATTATCAGAGGGCTGTTAGAGACCATGAAAGGATCCTTGAAGGAATTTCGCGCACAAACCCCATGAGAGTGGCCATAGCTAATGATATGGCTTCAGCCAAACTCTCGCTTTACTTCGCCGACAGGAAGCTGAAGGGAAAGCTTAATGTAAAGGCAGGCCTTAGGGAGGAGTTCAGCACCTTAAGGTTCTGGTGCAGATTAAACGGCAAGCCGATCCAGAGCTGCATCTACGCCGCCGCGCCATTTATCTTACCTGTTACCGTAAGGAAGATCCTTAGCAAGGCCGTGAGGCGGTACAGAACAGGTATAAGAGTCCTGCAGGCGAGCAGGAGTGCCGACCTAGGCCTATGGGCCAGCTTGGTGGGGCTCGCCAGGAGGTCATTTAAGGTTACTTGCAAAGGGCTCGAACTAAATTTAAGCTTAGGGGAGATGTCCGCCCTGGGAGACCTCTTAAAGAGGGACGTTGCGGGTTACAAGGACTGTGCCGTAACGCTTTATGCTGACGGAACTAAAGTGACTGTGCCTCTTCGTGAAATTATAGAATCTAAGGGAGGTATTGCAACGATACGCAAAGCTGTTCTTCACGGGTGGCGCTTTATGGATGGCAGGTGGACTAAGAACGGGATCTCCTTTGTTCACATGCATGAGGAGATACTCAGCACGTTCGAGGACGAGGAGTACTCTTTCCTTGACGTTAGTGGTAAGCCCGTGATAGACGTAGGCGCCTATGTTGGTGATACCGCCCTGTACTTCGTTAGGAAAGGCGCGAGCAAGGTAATAGCCCTTGAGCCGAGCCCCGGCGCCTTCAAGGAACTAACAGATAACGTTAAAATTAATGGACTTGACGACAGGGTAGTGGCAATAAACGCTGCCATCGGGGAGCCTGGGACTGTACCCATCAGCAAGGAGGCCAGCTACGTAAGAAGTGCCGCATCTCACTGGGTAGGAGAGCCTAATGGCGACAGACCCAAAGACATCAGCGGCTTTGTCAAGGCGATTAGGCTCTCCGAGTTAGTTAAGTTGTACAAGGTTTACAATGCCGTGCTCAAGGCCGATTGCGAGGGGTGTGAGTACTACATAGCCATGCATGATCCTGAGTCCTTGGCGAGCTTTGATGAGATAGGCCTAGAGTATCATGTCTACAATACTGGCGTCCCCGTGTCAGAGCTCATAAATGCCATCTCGGCCGCTGGTTTTGCGTGCGAGCGCGTCAACGACTGGGTTTACCTGAAGAATGCCGGGGGTTCGTGGAACAGCGAGATGATTGGAGAGCTACGCTGCGTCAAAAGGCGCTAGTCGCCCTGCCTCCGCAGCTCCTCCTCAATCGCCCTCCTGGCCCTCTCAACGACGAACCTGAAGTCCCACTTCCTGGCGGTCTCAAGGCCTCCCTGAGCCAGCGGCTGCCTCAGCTCCTTATTGTCAAGAATCTGCAGTCAGGGATATATCAAAGTTAATTAAATACAACTAAATTAAGAATAATAATCTATAAATTA
>JBMFIT010000099.1:0-1864 GCA_049974445.1 Acidilobus sp. | reverse complement strand
CATAAAGGGCTGGCGAGCCTGATTCCGTAACTACCCACCACACTCCTAGGTCCCATCCTACCTCTGGGAAGGCGACGGCTGGGTAACCTGCGAAGGAGGCGTATAGGGTCAGCGGCGAAAGCGCTATGACGGTCGCCACAAAGGCTGCCGCAGCCGCCCTCCTGTGGCCCCTGACTTCTGCCAGCGAGGCCACTATGACCGCGGCAACGCCGACAAACATCACTGGCACCCTGTCCGCCCACCCCACAGCCCCAAGGCCGAGGGTCAGCGCGGCCCCCAGGAGGCCCGAAAGGCCAACGGCGCCGAACAGGAGCCTGTGGGAGGGCCTAGACACGGCAAGGGCAAGCGACAGGGCGAAGGGCGTCACGAGCTCAGCTATATACGTAGCCGCCTTGACCTCAACGGCTATGTGATAAGCTGGCAGGGCCCTCACCGTGGCCTGACCTATGACTGAAGGGGCCTGAGTCGCGAGCCTCCTCATGGTGCTTATCGCCGTGTTCCAGTAGTAGTTTATGCCGCTCTGGACGAAGCCGTAGGAGTCGTAGACAGCCATTATTAGGTAAGCAGCCACGGCGACGCCTAAGGCCGTGGCAACCCCCTTTCTCGCGAAGTGGTCTCCGGGGAAGAGCAGCAGGGCTGCAGAGCCCCCGAAGAGGGCAACGCCAGCCAGGGCAGCCACTAGCTCGTGGGTGTAGACAGCCGCAAGCGTCGACAGGAGGAGCGGCACGAGCAGCCTCCTGTCGTTTTCCCTCACAGCAAGTAGGAAGAGGGCAAGGGCGGCCGTGAATGTGACGGTCCCGTAGTGGTCCGAGGCCGTGACGGGGAACTCGGGCCAGAGGGCAACCGAGAGCGCTACGGCGAGGCCGGAGGCCCTCCTACCCAGCCCAGCGGCCCTGGCTAGAAGGTACGTTGGCGGCGCCATCAGCAGGGCGGTGAGCTCAGGGTACCACTTTATAACGAAGTAGAAGGGAGGGTCCTTAAACCAGCCCGGGTGCCCCCACAGCACAAGTATGGACTCCGCCAGGGTGAGCCAGAAGGAGCGGTTGAGCCACATGAAGTCACTGTAGGGGGTCAGGTGGCCGAACTCGGCTATGTACATGGCCCTGTACATGTGGTTGAAAGAGTCCTCGAAGTCCGTTATGTAGTACCTCTCAGCGAGGTCGGGCAGGAGGAACCTTACCAGGGTCACCGCTATGACTGACGCAATTAGCCCAGCTGCAGCAATCTCCCTCCTAGAGTCCCTGGAGTAGCTGTAGGCTGCGATTAGGGCCGTGACCAGGGCCAACGAGCCAAGGTATCCGAGGGCGGGGACCGATGATAGAGGTCCATATACTTCGCTGACGCCATAGACTTGGCCTCCAGCCCTGATGATTAATATGAAGTAGATGGCCAGCGCGACGGCTGATACTGCTAGCAGGAGCGATGCGACCCTTAGCCTAGTTACCACCGGCTGCAAACCCTGAGCTGGGCCTCGCTCTTAGATAAAAAAGGCCTTTAATGAAGGTCCTGCATAGCTTTTACTTTACTTTAATTAGACCGCATTCGTGTAGGAGAAGGCCAGCCACGATAATAACGCTGGTGGACGACACCGACCTCTCAACCCCTGGCAAAGGCCAGCAAATAAGGACATACGAGCTGTATTCCAGGGTAGCCAGGAAGAGGAGTGCGAGGTCCCTCCTGTCCCCATCCAGGGACGCCATGACGAACATGGCCAACGTCACAGTGAAGGTCACGGTTGCCCAGGACTCCGAGGCCGCGTAGGGGAGTATCGGCCAGAGGGCCTCGGCAATCGTTACCGTCGCGGCGGCCTTCCTTCTGTTGAGGCCGAGGAACCTTGAGAGCAGGTAGATGGGGGCGCTATAGC
>JBMFIT010000098.1:0-1905 GCA_049974445.1 Acidilobus sp. | reverse complement strand
GGTCAGGTCCCAGCTCAGGAAGGCCAAGATGTATGACCTCGCTGACTACATAAGGTCAAGGCTTTCCTCTATGGGGTTCGTGCTAATGGACAAGGGCGACAAGACTGACTGGAGGAGGGCCTCAAGGCAGCAATCAGAGGGCGGCTAGCCTCCTCTCATAGTCTGAATAGAGATTCTTCACGGCCTTGATCCAGTCTGGCAGCGAGGATGGGTTAGCAGGATATGAATCGTAAAGGTCCCCAACCCTCTTCATGTACTGAGCTACCAGGGCTAGCTTAGGCAGAAGAGAGGGTCTCCCGAGCAGCCTCAGGGCTAGCGACACCTTGTCAAGGAGCGAGAGGTTAGCCTTGAGCTCGCCAGTGACACTTGTTTCGTAGACTTGGTCAGCGTCCATGATGCCGTGCTTTAGCCCATACTCTATGTCGTCGTTTGAAAGCTTCTGAAGGAATATCCTGAATATGTCGAGGGACGCCTGTCTGCGGCCTATAGCGTTGATGTAGTCTATGTTAAGCTGCCAGAGCGCTTTGGCGCTGAAGTCACCCTTTGTATACGCGTCAACTATCACTTTAGACGCGAAGTAAGCGGCGACCATCGCGTAACCCATCCCACCCCCATGGACTGGGTTCACAGTGTACCCGTTGTCGCCGATTCCTATGAAGTTGTCCCAAACTAAGGTGTTGGCGGGCCTCCTCGTCGGAACTCGTGACCCAGAGGCGTTTATTACCCGGTTATATCTGTGCACCATATCAAGGCGCTCAAGCCTATCTCTAAAGATCAGATTCGGAGGTGGATACCCCATGCCATCCTGTACTCCAAGACCGATGTTAGCCGATGCCTTACCCTCGGGGAAGTACCACCAGTAGCCTCCAGGCGAGATCTCCTGGTTTACGTAGATCTTGAGGTACGTCGGCTCATCTATATCATAGCTGAGCTCCCTGATCTCCCTATACGCGATGTTTGAGTCTTTCGGGTTCAGCGGCTCATTTACAGGCCATTCCTTAGGTAGCTGCTTCCTCAAGACACCGCTATTTCCAGTGGCGTCAACTATTACCTTGCCCCTGAAGATTATATGATCACCCTTCTCATTTATCGCCCTGACCCCTAACAGCTTCCCATTCCCGAAGACAAGGGATGTTACCCTGGTCCTTAGGTATATGTCGACGCCTGACCTCTGAGCCTCCTCAATTAGTGAGAGGCCATACTTATTTCGATCTATTATGAACCCCTCTCCCTTAACTCTCAGCTTGACGCCCTCGTAGGGACTAATTATATCTATGCCATCGATAGCCTGTTTAAGAGATGGGCCAGTGGGCAGGGGAAGGCCCGTGAACTCAAAGTGATGCTTCCCTATCGCGTCACCGCAGGGTTTTCCCCACACCTTATCAGGCCCTACCATGTCAATACCGGCTATCCTGACGCCGCTTCTCCTCAAGAGGTAGGCCAGCGAGGAACCGGCAGGGCCAAGGCCTACAATTACTACGTCGTATTCTACGCTACGTGTCAAGCTACATCGAATGACGTCCAGCCGTTTTCCGCTTAAAAGGTTTTCTAATGATTCTTACTCGACCTTGACCTCTACGCCCTGAGGCCTCTGGGGGCCTTTCTTCTTGATCCTTATCTCAAGGACGCCGTTACGGTAGGAGGCCTTAGCCGTTGACGGGTCCACCTCTGCCGGCAGGTCTACTTCTTTATAGTACTTCCTCTTGTCGCCCTCTGCCCTTATGTAAACCTTGTCTTCGGTTGTGTTGATCTTTATCTGATCCTTCTCCACGCCAGGCATATCAGCGACTATAAGCACCTCGTCTCCGTGCTCCATGACGTCAACCATAGGCTCTGTTTCGTCGCTTAGGATTACCTTGACCTTCCCACCCTTCTTTATATTTCCGAACTGCTCGACGTGGGGAA
>JBMFIT010000097.1:0-1948 GCA_049974445.1 Acidilobus sp. | reverse complement strand
TGATGGAGGTGAGGGCGGTAGGCCCCGAACCCGTGGGCCGCCCCAGGGGAGCCCTAAACCCTCAGGGCGGGGAGGAGGTCAGCTGCGAGTGCCAGGGGCTCGAGGGTTTAGAGCTTCTTGTGTGTCTAGCTGCCCCGCCCGGCGACTACGAGGTCGTCCTTGAGCTTGGCGTTGGAAGGTCGCTTGTGGTGAACTCTAATGGCGTCTTTATCCGGGCTTCCTCGCGTGACGACTTTCTTCCGTTCGTTAGAACGCAGCAAACAAGGGTCAGCAAGGAAGTCCTTGCCGCCTTCAAAGTTGACTTGAATGAGCTGTTCTGTGAAATCGTTAGGGCCCTTCGAGATGCCGCTACCCACGGCTCCCTCGCCGCGTCTAGGAAACTGACTAGGTGCCATGACCTTATTGAACGCTTGGAAATTAACTGTGTATCAGATAGAAAACGCCTTTAAACTTGGAGATCAGGCCCTCCTGGAGACGTCCTATGGACTTCGAGTTGAGCCAGGATGAGAAGCTGTTCAAGCAGGCAGTTCATGAGTTTCTCTTAAAAGAGCTTGCCCCAAGATGGACGGAGATGGACTCTAAGAGGTTCATACCAACAGAGCTCATAAATAGAATGGGTGAGCAGGGCCTCTTTGCCATATCCGTGCCTGAGGAGTATGGAGGGCAGGGCGGGAGCTTCCTCCTCGCTGCGCTCGCGGTTGAAGAGGTGGCCTATAACGACCCAGCAGTTGCCACGGCTGTCTTCACTCTCCTTAATAACGCCTGGCCGTACATACTTTACCTCTATGGGTCGGATGAAGTCAAACAGGAGGTCCTGCCAAAGGTCGGGAAGGGGAGGGCGTTCTTCGGGATCGCGTCAACGGAGCCCAGCGGTGGAAGTGACGTGGCCGGCGAGAGGACATACGCGCAGAAGGACGGGAGCTTATACAGGGTTACGGGGGAGAAGGTCTACATAAGCGGTGTGAGGGAGGCCATGGAGCAACTTGAGGTTGGCGGCTGGTACCTGATAGCCAGGACAGCCCCACCAGAGGCCGGTCACAGGGGGCTCACAGGCTTTGCATTCATCGGCAACAGGAATGGTGAGAGGCCCCAAGGCCTTGAGTACTCCATTCTGAACACTATAGGCAGGCATGCGATATCAACAGGCGTCCTGAGGTTCAATGCCACGCCCGTAGAGGCCAAGTACCTGGTGGGGCAGGAGAACAGGGGGTTCTACACAGCCATGGAGGGCTTCTCGCTTGCGAGGGTGCTCGTGAGCGCCGCCAACATAGGCGCCGCGCAGTGGGCCCTTGAGGCCTCAATTAAGTTCGCCCGCGAGAGGAGGCTCTTCGGGGAGAGGTCCATAGCTTCATTCCAGGGGGTCAGCTTCCCCATAGCTGAGGTGGCCGCAAGACTCGAGGCAGCGAGGCTGTTAGTATACAAGGCAGCCCAAATGGCCGATAAGATATACGTAAAGAAGGAGCCTGGCCTCAGGCCTCACGACCTAGACTTCTGGGCCTCAGCCGCGAAAATAGAGGCAGTTGAGACGGCGCTAGCGGCTGCAGAGGTCGCCATGAAGACCTACGGCGCCTTCTCCTACACCGAGGAAGCCAACGTCTTCAGGAATCTTCTTGGGGTCCTTTCCTATTACGTGGGCGCAGAGGGCACACAAAACATAATGAGGTACATAGTGGCTCGCGAGCTGATAGGGAAGGACTACGTTAGGATGTAAGCGGCCTAAAGCGTTGCCATCAGCAGCTCGAGGAGCCTCTGCTCGTCTATTTTCACACCCCCAAGCCTCGTCCTGAGCCTCTCAGCGACCACCGGGTTACTGAAGGCCCTCCTGACGGCCTCCCTTATCACATCCTTTCCTATGCCGTAGTCGGATAGCCTCTTCGTGAACCCCACAGACTCCTCGAACTTCTGCAAGGTCTTCCCTGCGGATTCAGGTGTCACATCGCTTAACGAT
>JBMFIT010000096.1:0-1985 GCA_049974445.1 Acidilobus sp. | reverse complement strand
CAACTACCGCTCCCGTAGACGGCGCGGGGAGTCGGACAGGGGGTATGAGGACGAGGGGCTGAACACAAGTTCATGAAACCTCAATGAAAGTCCGACCCCCCGCGACCCTGGTGAAGCCCAAGGGCTGAGGATTGGATTCAAGTTCGTGAAAATTCAGTGAAGCCCAAACCCCCTGGGGGCACGGCTACACGACCATCACCGGCACGCCGTGCCTCGCGGCCACCTCGGCCTGCCTGGAGTCGGCCGTCACGAGCTCAGCCCCAACGCTGACGGCAGCCGCTATGAAGAGGGCGTCCTGGACCGTTATGTCCTCGCCTGAGGAGAGCTCCAGCGCCCTCCCTATGAAGTCCCTGAAGCCGAGGACCTTCAGGCCGTCCGAGCCGTCGAGGAGGGAGCCGAGGGCCCTCAGGGCGGCCTCCATGCTGAGCTTTGCGGACCTTACCCTCCTGGCGAGGGCGTTCGCTGCCTCCACAATGGCCACGTCAAGGGTGTATGAGCCCCTCATCACCTGGCCTACCCTCTCCCAGCCCTCCTCCCCGGCCATGTACTTGACTATGGCCGAGGTGTCCAGGAGCATGGGCATTTCCGAGCCCCCTGAGATGGGCGGAAGTATCGATATGAAGTCCCCGTCAGAGAGGGGCCTGTCGTCGGCTGAGCCAGGCGCCGCGCCCCTCCCGTTGACGAGTATCAGCACCCTGCCCCTAAGCGCTGCCTCAAGCCTCGGCCCGTGCCTCCTCACGAGCTCAGCTATGACGTCAGACAGCCTCGAGCCCTCCGGCAGCTCCAACTCCTCCCTGTGGACCCCTGCCGCCTCGGCGACCGCCCCTCCGAGGAGCACTGCGAGCCTCAAGGCCATGGGCTCATGAGCCCCTCGGGGCTGGGTATGGGACTATCGGCACGAGGGACTTCTCCTGGAGCTTGGCGAAGAAGAGCCTCTTGAAGTAGGCCGCCTCGTTGACGTCAACGTACGCGAGCGCCCCCTCCGGGCAGGCCTTGACGCACGCGGGGTCCCCGCCGCAGAGGTCGCACTTTATTGCCTTCTTCTCAAGCCTGTCTATGGTTATCACACCGTAGGGGCACACCATGACGCACCTCTCGCAGCCGTCGCACCTGTTCCTGTCAATGACCACGGAGAAGGTGTTGGGGTCCCTGTATATGGCGTCGTGGGGGCACACCCCGTCCATCGCGCAGAGGCCGCACTGTATGCAGAATACTGGGGCGTCCAGGGGCTCCCTCTCGAGCCTGACCACGTGTATCGCCGAGAGCTCGGGGTCGAAGACCTTGAAGTGCTCGAAGCTGCAGGCGAGCTCGCACCTCCCGCAGCCGGTGCACTTCTCGGGCACCGCCATGAGCTGCTTCAAGCGCCCACCTCGCTCAGGTAGCCTGGGGGCCGTATATCAAGTTAAACCCGGGCCTGCGCGGTGGGCCTCCTCGTGAGGAGCATAGCGGCTAAGGCGCCAAGCGAGGAGGCAAGGGCTATGATCATAGCGTAACCAAGGGGTCCCATCGTTATGATGAGGCCGACAGCGCCAGGAGGGGATGGGAGGGGCCTGGCCGGCGGGGGGCCGTAGAGGCTGACGTTCTCGAAGGCCGGCACGCCGCCGACCCATGCCACGGCTGTGGCGTTGACGAACGAGGCGCCCCTGGGGACCGGGAGCTCAAGGGCCCCCTGACCCTCTGGCCTGAGCTCTAGCCTGTGGTACTGCCCGCCGAGGTAGTAGCCGATTAGGACGCTCCAGTTGGCGCAGGCGGGCGTCAGGTATGCCGAGGAGGCCCCTGGTAGGGGGACCACGATGGCCCTGGCGACAAGGGGCTGCCCCTCGGTGGGGCCGGCCAGCTCGTCGAAGGCCCAGGCGCTGAGGTTCGGGCTCATAACTATGCCCTGGGCCGAGGAAACGGTCTCCCCGGCCTGCGAGCCCTCTGGCCACATGACCGGGAAGCAGAACCAGGCGTCAGGGGGCGAGGAGGGGGACCAGGGCCCTGCG
>JBMFIT010000095.1:0-2046 GCA_049974445.1 Acidilobus sp. | reverse complement strand
CGCCGGCCTCCTAAGCCGGTGGTCGGGGGTTCAAATCCCCCCGGGTCCGCCACAACGCTTCAGGCCCCTTACTTAGTGCAGACCAAGTCTTTAGAGCTCAACGTGACGGCCCACTGAGACGAGGTCGAGCCCCACTCCCTGAGCATCTTCACCTTGACGCCCTGGGCGACGGGGCTGACGTAGAGCACATAGTCATAGTAGCGGGACAGCGGCACATTCCAGACCTCAGCCCTCGTGACAGAGTAGAGGTGGATCGTGGTGACGCCCGCCGACGCCCTCCTGACGAGGGTCCTATAAACTAGGCCCATATAGTCAGGCCTCTCGATGAACTCGCTTAACATGTTGACGTCCTCAATTACTACAACGTCCGGCTTGAACTCGAGGTCTTGTATGTATGCGAGCAGCTCTGCCTCCCCGGCCGTCAGCGAGCTGGCGTCGTAGCTTTCAAGCCTTAGGCCCTCAGGCAGCGGCGATCCAAGGCATGCCTCAGCCGCGTGCTGAAGGGAGTAGAGGCCGTGCACAAACGAGCTGTACATCACCCTAAGGCCCGACTTCAGAGCGGGTACAACGATTCCTGAGATGCTTAGCCATAGAGGGTCAAGGGAAGGGTCGTGAGCCATCAGAACGCCGGACCCCTCAGGGAGCCTTAGCCCGAGCACGTTGATGGTCCTCCTCGGTCTCACGCCGCTTGGCAGGGAGAGGACGTTAAGCGGGGCAGGAAAAACTACACCTTTAGAGGAAATAGCAATCGGGGCGTTCGAGATCCTTACGCTGAAGCCCCTCATCTTCCTTATCTCGGCGTACCTCTCCATCTTGCCTCTCACGAAGCGATACCTGAGGACGATCACCCCGTCCGCTATGAACTCCTCTGGGCCGAGGGCCGTGGGCTCTGTGCCACCTAGGGGGAGCTCGGCTACGAGCACCGTTGTCACACCCCTCCTCTTGAGCCCTGCGTAGAGGGCGCTGTGAACTATCTCCCTCACCCTAGGGGCTGAGCCTGCGAGCTGAGAGATCGCTGTGACGCTGTCGACGGCCAGCCTGCTGAAGCCCTCGGCGTCTATCTGCGTCAGCACGTCCTGGATTATATCAGAGAGGGCCTGTGGAGAGCTCACGTTAAGGGCCTCGTAGTACTTGAACTGCCCTCTCGACTCGTACTCCTGGAAGCTCATCCCAAACTTGGCGGAGTTGACGTAGAAGTCCTCCTTAGGCTCGACGAAGCTCACGTAAAGCCCCCTTTCACCGCTCTTGAGACCCTCGTACATGAACTGCGAGGCAAAAGTAGTCTTACCGGACCCAGGGTAGCCGGCCAGCAGTATGATGTAGCCCCGTGAAACCCCCTTCAGTTCGTCGTCAAGGCCCGGTACGCCAAGCCTTACGGTTATCTGTTCGGTGGGCAATGGCTATCCAGACTTGGCCCTGTTGCATAGGTAACTAAAACCTTAACGCTCCCATGTCTGGCAACCCATGATATGTAACCTTAGCACAAATGCGCGAATACCCTTTACACATAGGCTTCTGAAAACGATCGCTTTTTTAACAGTATAATTTACAAGTGTAAAATCAACAGGTATTACCCAGCCTATGAGCCGAATTGGATTAGGCTGCCACCCCCCACACGACGCCTTTTATTAGTCCAATGCCTTATAGTAGGTGACAGCTAACATGGTCGAATATGATAAGAAGTTCATACAGGCCATAACTTCAGCTGCCGAGTCCGCGCTCAGGTCAGTTGCGATTGGCCTCCTGATGAACCTGGACGCCAGGTTTTACGCAACCTTTGGCAGACCCTTCCTTGAAGTGCTCATAGCTGACCCAGCCACGGCATACAGGGAGGCACTCAAGGTGGCACCCCAGGGCCTTGTTGAGGCAGCAATCAAGATCGCCCTGAGGGCTTTCGGGCTCGGGCCCCATGACGTTACTGCCGCGCTTGATGGCATGAGGAAGGGCGACAACGGGCCCCTCTCCGAGGCCCTAAGGAGGCTCGCGTCGGGAGGGGACTAGTAGGGGAGCCCCGCTATATCAAGCGCCCTTCTCAGGGCCCCCTCT
>JBMFIT010000094.1:0-2074 GCA_049974445.1 Acidilobus sp. | reverse complement strand
GCTCATGAGGGTTGACGCGGACGAGCTGTCGAACGCCCAGAACAACGTGGCTGACGTGGTTGGCTGCGCCTTTAAGGCACTAGGCAGCGTTGACCTGTCTCAGCCCAGGAAGGTCGGGCTCTTCGGCCTCATAGGCAAACTCGGTGACCCAGATATCTCCCAGGGCCTTGGAGTACTCCTTGACTTGCTTAAGGGAATGGGAGCCTGCGTCAGGTCCAAGTCCTGACAGGGGCAGCCGCTGTCTTTAAGTAAGCCTTTTTATATATCGAATCCCTAAACAGCTGGGCCTGGCGATGAGAGGACACTGGACAGGTACCCTAGTCGTAATAGCGTTCATCGCCCTCCTCTTGATTTCTTCACAGGGTATTGCGCTTGCGCAGGGCTCAGCTGCGCATATGGCCTCTGTCAAGCCAACATTCCTTGCCTTCAGCCACTGGGGGTTCAACACCACCTATATGATAGCGTACCCGGGCGCCTCATTCCTTCCTCTGACCATTGAGCTGCTTTACGAAGGGCCGACGACCCTGTACTATGTTAACGTGTCCCTGAACGCGACCTACCCGATCACACCCGTGCGGGGTCAATCGTCCATAGGGATCACAGCCCTTGAGCTTCAACCCGGTCAAGAGATCATGATGACGGGCCTATTCAACGTGAGCCCCCAGGCTACACCGGGAGTATATAACGAGACCCTTAACGTGACATACCTAGTTGAGGTACAGACGTCCGCCGGTCCTGTGTTAGTTAAGGGCGCCTCCCAGGTTAGGTTCCCGGTCGCAATAGTTGGCTTCTCTGACGTAATAGTTAATGGATACCGGACCACGCCACCAGTTATTTACGCGGGTCTTCAAGCAGCAACCCTGACGGTGTATATATCTAACAGGGGTAACTCGCCTGCCTCAAACGTGACCGTATTCCTCAACCTCACAGGTCTGGCATACCCGCTCTATCCTGACTCCAACGTGGTCCACTTAGCTTACCTGCCCCCGGGATATGTTGTCAATATCACGTTCCCGCTAGAACTTGAGAACGTGACCGAGCTCAGACAGACGGCCTTTGGTTATTTCAGGGTACCTGTGCCCTCTAACATCGCCGCTTACCTAGTAGTTAAGGGCATCGGTATCGATGAGATCTGCCCACTTGAGATATACATAGCTCCCTCAGCCCACTTTGTTGTCGCTAAAAGCAACTACCCTCGCATAACCCCGGGTTCCTCTGACTTTTACCTGACGGTCACGCTTGGCAATGCCGGTACGGCTGACGGTGACTTCGTGACCGTCACGCTGCTGCCCAACCCAGTCTTCACGCCCTACGTGCCCTCTAGCGAGAACCCTGTCGTCGCAATGACGTTGTGGAACTCGAGCGTTGGCAACGTCCCTGCCGGGTCAGAGTCCAACGTGACCTTCGTCCTCTCAGTTAGCTCAGGAGTCAGGCCGGGCACCTACGTCGTCCCACTTCTCATCAACTGGCTTCAGCCTCCCACTATGCAGCCCATGCATGAGGTTATCCTCGTCCCTGTTACCGTGTCCCCTTCGATCTCGCTAAGCTCGCTGAGCTCCTTTATCAGCCCAAGTGAGCTAACGCTTTACTTAGTTGTGGCCGTTGTCGTGATAATTGTCGTAGTGATGGCAGCCATAGGGAGGAGGAGGGCTTGAGGGCAGACCCCAGGGTAAGGCCAGGGCTTATCCTGGGCGTCCTAACGTTAGTCGGACTCATGACAAGTTACGTAGAGGCCATGGTCATACCTTCCTTACCTCACATAGAATCGGCTCTGTCGGCCACCAACGAGGAGGCGGCCTGGATAGTCTCGGCGTACCTGGTAATGGGGGCCGCAATAGCCCCCCTCTTCGGCAAGATGGGCGACGTATATGGCAAGAGGCGATTGTACTTGATATCACTGTCCCTTTACTCCGCCGCAGTCCTCATGGCTGGCTTCGCGCCTACCGTGGCCTATCTCATAACAGCCAGGGCGATCCAGGGCTTCGGCTTTGCCCTCTTCCCTCTTGGGCTCGCCATTGTTACTGACGTGTTCCCGAGGGAAAGAGTTGCCGTCGCTCAGGGCGTTCTCAGCGCT
>JBMFIT010000093.1:0-2207 GCA_049974445.1 Acidilobus sp. | reverse complement strand
CTCATGAACGTCTCCGTCGGCCCCCAGGGCCACCCGGTTGTCTACATGTACTACAGGTTCGTGAACTCAACCTACGACAGCGGCTGGGTGCTCTACGACGTGATAACTGTTCCAATACAGTCCTACTCGCCTTTCTTCATAACAGGCTACGTGCCCAACCTGAGCACGAACGGCGCCCCCATAGTCACCCAGTGGGTCGTGTGCGGGGACGGGGGAGGCTCCTCTCTCTCGGCATACTCGTGGAACGCAACCATGGCCCTCTACTACAGGTACAACGCCAGGTTCTACTCAGTGCCAAGCGCCGTGGCTGACCAGCCGGGCTCCTTCTACGCGGGCATCACCGGCGAGACGGTGGACCCATACAATGGCATAGAGGAGAACTACTCTGACTCAAACGGCCTCGTCTACCAGTTCCCAGGGCCGCTATACGAGGGGTTCCTCTGGCCCGTTAGCGCCAACATTAGCAGCGCCTCTGGCTCAATAACCATGGCCCTATCGCCGGACAATGGGCTATGGGTGATACAGGTGAGCGGCGTCAACTTGTCATACTCTAAGACGTTCATAGCCACAGGGCCCACGGTGACCCTCAGCGTCCCTGCCGGCGAGTATAACGTGGTCGCCACGCTCTACGCAGGAGCCAACGCGGTCGCCAGCTTCAATCAGACGGTGGTGGTTCCCTGAGAGTCTTCATCACATAGCCTTATCAGTAAGCTAATTATTTTACATTACGTTAAATAGGCCTGCTGATCCTTGACGTCCTGATCATCATGGCCTCGAGGAGGACTCAGAGGCGGCCCCCAAGGAGGGGGCATAGCCTAGCTCAAAGGCTCGAGGGGCTGTGGCCTTACGTCGCCTACGGCCTCCTTGCCCTCATAGTGGGCCTCACGGCCTACGTCAGGCTGATCCCATACCTCAGGTATGGCCCTACCCTCAGCGAGGTGGACCCCTATGAGTACCTCTGGCTCGCCGACTACTTCAGGTCACACGGCCCTCACCTGGTGGGGCTGGCGAGGGTCACGTTCTGGTGGTTCCCCTGGGGCAGGGACTTCCTGGCCACCGAGTACCTTGGGCTTCCCATGCTCACAGCGCTGTTCTCCTGGCTCCTCAGGACCTCGACAGAGGTCGCCCTCTCGCTCTCACCGGTCGCCTTCGCAGTTCTTGGGGTCCTGGGCTCCTTCCTCGCAGTTAAGGCCATGAGGGGGGGCCTGCTGGGCCCCCTTGTTGCTGCGGCCGGCTTCGCCTTCCTTCCAATACTCGTCATGGATCACGGCTTCGCGACGGACCCAGCGAAGGTCTTTGATGGGATCGCCCTCCTCCCATACCAGGTCTACTTCCTAGCCAGGTCCTATGGGACAGGAGACCCAAGGAGGTCGCTCGCCTACGCCCTCGCCTCGGGGGCATCGGGAGGGGTCATTGCGTGGATGTGGGGAGGCTACCAGTACACGGCCCTCGTCGTGGCCCTGGCAGCGGTGCTTGAGCCCTTCCTCATGCCTCCCAGCTTGCCTGGGCTCTACAGGCTCCTCGCGGCCTGGCTGGGCTTCTCTGCCACAGCGATTACCTCCCCTGCCGTCAGCCCCCACCTGTTCACCAGGGGCGTGGGGCTTGCCGCAGAGGCATCAATATCCCTCTACGCCCTCGAGGCCCTCGTGCAGGGGCGGAGGCCCTGCTCCGTCAGGCTCCACATATGGGGCCTCTCCGTCCTTGTCGGGCTGGCGGTGGTCGCCCTCCTCTCGGGCTTCCTCAGCCTCCCCTCGAGGGTCGTCATGGGCCTCGGCCTCCAGTACGTGGGCGGCGTCGTCCCCCTCACGGTACAGGAGTACATGGGCCAGCCGATCCAGGCGGTTATAGCGGCCTTTGCCCCCTTCTTCGTCCTAACCTTGATCTCGCTTGTCGTCCTGGTGGCCGGCAGGGCCAGCGGGAGGCTCAGGGGGTCGCCGACCGACGTTGTCGTACTGGCGTCGATGGCCCTCACCCTAGTCTTCACCTTCGCCTCTGCCAACCAGGCCTACTACGCGCCCTCCGCCGCCCTGTTCTCGCTGATCTCGGGCTCCGTCTCCGTCCCCCTGCTCACCTCCCTTGCCTGGCCCCAGGCGCCGAGGAAAAGGCCGAGGGAGGAGGGGAGGAGGTGGGGCGTCCTGGTTGGGGTCGGCCTCCTCTCCCTGATGGCCCTGGCGCCAGTAGCTTACTACGCAGTCATTGACGCGCAG
>JBMFIT010000092.1:0-2266 GCA_049974445.1 Acidilobus sp. | reverse complement strand
CTCGAACGGGTCCCTGAGCCTGACCCATGCCTCTATCAGCTCGACCTTCCTCAGCTCCAAGGCCTCACCCCATCAAGGACCTCGGCAAGGGGCTCCCGAATCATGACCACGTACCCGTGGCCCTCAGAGTCCCACGTGAAGTCGGATGCTATGTAGCCCTCCGCTAGGTAGCTCTCATAGGCGGCCCTCGTGGCCTCCCTCCAGGCCCCGGCCAGGCCTGGTGACGCCTTAACTATTGAAGATACCCGGTAAGGTAGACCCACGAGGACGATCCCAGGAGACCTGCTCACGTCCGGCCCCAAAGGTCTCTCCTGCTCCCTTGGCCCCTCAGGGCTCACTGCGACGTGAGCCCCGAGCCTGACGAGCTCCTCCGCCGGGGGCGTCCTGAGGATCCCGTCGATCTTTAGCTCAACGTTCCTGCTGTCAAGGTGCCACTCAGCTACGGCCCTGTCAGCCTCAAGCCCGGCATTAATTGAGTCCCTGATCTCGCCGTAGTAGCCTCTAGCATACCTCCTGAACAAGGCCCCAAGCTTGTTTAGGTTGAAGTTCGCGTTGAGGCTCTGGAGGGGGTCAAATGTCCACTTGATCAGCCTGACCCCGGAGGCCAGCACTTCGCGCCTCTGGGCCAACTTAAGCTCAAGGCCCACGCCACCGTACTTCCTATCCTCTACGACCCCAGTCATGTGGCTGTAGAAGTAAGGTCCCTCTGGGGAGAGCACGAACCAGCCAGCTGAGAACCCTATTAACCTGTCGTCGTCAAAGGCCCCCAGGACGAGCCCCCCGTTCTCGACGAGCGCCTTGAGCATGTGGACGGGAACCGCCTCGCATGAGGCGGGATCCATGCCCCAGGCGGAGACCTGGACCTCTACGGCCTTCCTGAGGTCCTCAGCCCTCCTCAGCCTCTCTATCCGGAGCACCACTTCATATTAGGTAGTGCTATACTATCAGTTAAAACGCCAGCTGGCGTGACTGGCAATTATGAGATACGTCAGCCTTGGCAAGGGAGGCCCTAGGGTCAGCGCCGTAGGCCTAGGGATGTGGGAGATAGGGTCAAGGTCCTGGGGAGGAAGCCCTGATGTCGCGAGGGACTTGGTCTCCTCGGCCTTTGAGAACGGCATCAACTTCTTCGACACCGCAGAGGTATACGGCGACGGCAGGAGTGAGGAGGCGCTGGGCAGCGCTGTCAGGGCCCTCGGCCTCAGGGAGCATGTGATAGTGGCCAGCAAGGTTGGCGGCTTCAGGCCGAGCGCCTACTTCATAGTCAAGGGGGCAGAGGCCATAAGGAGAAGGCTCGGCTTCACGCCCTCGCTCCTTCAGCTTCACTGGCCGCCCCCTGCATGGATTCCGCTGTGCTCTGTTATCAGAGGGCTTGAGGAGGCCCTTAAAAAGGGCTTGACTGAGCACATAGGGGTGTCGAACTTATCAGGCCATTTGTTGGAGAGGGCCCTTCTGTGCACCGCGTCTGCCGAGATCGTCAGCGACCAGGTGGAGTACAGCCTCGCCTACAGGACCTCTGAGCTTGACGTTATCCCGGTTGCTGGAGGGGCCGGCGTCTCGATAATCGCCTACTCCCCCCTCGCCAAGGGGGCGCTGGCCGGGCAGCCGAGCAGCCCCAGGGCCGTGCAGAGGCTTGACAAAAGGTTCAGGGCCGCGTCTGAGGACGGGGGGCTTCAGAGCGCGCTGGAGGAGGTGTCAAGGAGGCTTGGGGTCAGTAGGTCGGCCACTGCCCTGGCCTGGTTGATCCACAAGGGGGCTGTGCCGATACCGGGGACCACTAAGCCGGCTAGGGTGAAGGAGTACGCCTCCTCAGCTGACGTCGTCCTTCCCAGCGAGTTAGTTAGGGTGCTTGACGAGGCCAGCTCAAAGTACGTCACGGCGTGGGGGAGGTCATATAGGAACCTTCAGCTCATGAGGCTGGTCCCCTGTGGCCTCCAGTACCTGGGCATTAAGCTAATGGGCGGAGCCTGAAGCCCATGATGGCGTTTTTGCCCTAGGGGGCCCCCGGTGGACGGGGCCTGAGGCTTGTCTGAGGGTGAGGCTTCGACAGAGGAATGGTACCAGTTAAGCCTAGCTATGCACAGGTTCTACAACGGTAAGATTGAGATGATACCTAAGGTTCCCGTAAGAGGTCTCAGGGACCTTGCTGTTTGGTATAGCCCAGGGGTCGCGGCGGCCTCGAGGGCCGTCTATGCCAACCCCGAGGCCTCATTTGAGCTCACGAGCAGATGGAACACCATTGCCGTGGTCAGCGACGGCACCAGGGTCC
>JBMFIT010000091.1:0-2376 GCA_049974445.1 Acidilobus sp. | reverse complement strand
CTGCTGCGAAGACGCCTGGGATATTTGTCCTCATCCACATGTCAGTCTTTATGTAGCCCGTGTCGTCAACTTCAAGCCCTAGTGACTGATACCAGTCCTTAGGTGGCTCGAAACCTATTTCGATAAAGATGCCATCTACCGAGAGCTCTCTCGTTGAGCCATCCTTGCCCTGGACCACAACGCTTCTCACTACTTTATCGCCACGTATTTCCCTAACAACAGAGTCAAACAGGAACTCTATGTTAGGTCTCTTCATGACCTCCTCTACATAGTAGGGCTTGGCCCTGAACTCCCTCCTCCTATGGACTAGGTAGACCTTCTTTACATAGCCTGAGAGCAATATAGCACCCTCAAGGGCTGCGTCGCCTCCACCTACTACAGCGACCGCGTCCTTTCCTTTGTAAAGCGGCGCATCACAGATGCTGCAATAGCTTACGCCACGTCCCGTGAACTCCTTCTCACCAGGCACCCCAAGCTTCCTTCTCCTAGAGCCAACGGCCAGGACTATGGTCTTGGTATAGATGTCAAGCTCTCTTGTCCCAGTGACCCTGTACTCCACGTCGTTGATCTTCTCGAACTTCTGTACCGTGACACCGCTGTAGATAGGCACTCCGAAGAGCTTCTCAGCATGATTCCTAAACCTGGAGACGAGCTCCGAAGCGCTTATGTTAAGCAGCGCAGGATAGTCGTCAACCTCATTTGTCAGGTTGAGCTGGCCACCTACGTCATCGGTCACTAACACGGACTTCAGCAGGAACCTTGCGGCGTAGATGGCTGCCGAAAACCCCGCAGGGCCTCCACCGACTATGACTATATCGTAGTGCTCGCCCTTCGACGGAACCCTGAATTGCGGCGATGTGCCTAGCCTCAGCGACATAGCCCCTCCGAATTCGTTGTGAGCTAGGTGGTTAAGAGCCTAGCTAAGATAAGGGAGACGGCCTTAAACGAGTATGCCGCCCACCATCTTCTTTGACCTAATGAACTCCATGAGGTTCAATTGATGCCTTAGCGCCGCCTCGTAGGCCTCCTTTGGGTCACCCTTCTCAATAGCCTCGTAAATACGCCAGTGCTCCTCAATCTCCTGGTTCACCCTGCTGCTCGAGGCGAACAGGTCGACTCTCACTATGGCGAGCTTGTTCCTCAGGTCCTTAAGGATATCTCTTAAGTACTCGTTGCTGCTCATCTCAGCTATAACGTCATGAAACTCGCTGTTTGCCTGAGCAAGGGCCAAGGGATTGGATTTGTCAGCGTTCCTGAACTCCTCCGCCGCCTCGCGGAGCCTTTTCAGCATTTCAGGGTCCCTGTTCTCCGCGGCCTTCTCAGCGGCTAGGGCCTCTAAGACGGCCCTCACCTCAAATATCTTCAGAATCTGCTCCTTGGTCAGGAAGGACACGTGATATCCATCACTTAACTTTACCACAAGCCCCTCCTTCTCAAGCTTGTGGAGGGCCTCCCTGACCGGTGTCCTGCTGACGTTGTACATCCTAGCCAGGGTGGTCTCGCTAAGCTTGTCCTTGGGCTCGAACTTACGACTTAGTATATCACTCTTGAGCAGCTCATAGACCATGTCAGAATACTTAGTGGGCCTCTCCCTCTCCTCAGCGGCCATAAGGTGTGCCCCGATTACACTTAAGCCTAACTCAGAGAAAATAAACATAGCGAAGCTGGGAGCAGGATTGTCTATAAGTGACTGCTATTATAACTTTGGTCAGACCTTGTCCAGGAGGGCGCCATCTACAGGATCTCTGACAGCGATATCTTCAGATAGGCCCTTGTGATATCAAGGCTGGTTAAGGAGGAGGCCTCGCCTGCCATGGGTCTTTGCGGCGCATCCGTTTGTCCCTACGCCTTCATCTCAATCATTTTACCTTCATTCATGGTCGAGAGTAGGGACCTTGTTAACGTGAAGAAGGGTTCAGCCCCCTCGTGAAAAACTTTAAACGACTCAAGGAAGACAGAACGCAGGGGCAGGGCCCGCCGTAGCTCAGCGGCAGAGCGCCCGGCTGTAGTGGGACGGGGCGGCTGGAGACCAAGCCCCTCCAGCCGATACCGGGTGGTCCGGGGTTCGATTCCCCGCGGCGGGACCACCCCCAACCCTCATATCCTGTAGAGGAGCTGGCTAAGGAGGGGCAGGTCTGGTGAAACCCGCGTCCGTGCTGCCAAACGGCGCCATTGACCTAGGCAAAAGCGTGGTTGCGGACTCCTATGACAAGAGACCAATAAGGATCGTAACCCACGCCCATGAGGACCACACCAGGTACCTACAGAGAAGCGCCTCTGAGAGCTTATTCGTTGTAGCCACGCCCATCACCCACGAGTTCCTTAGGGTGCTTGGCCACCACATACCTCAGTCTAAAGCTCTTGCCCTTGACTACG
>JBMFIT010000090.1:0-2418 GCA_049974445.1 Acidilobus sp. | reverse complement strand
TACTACGTGCCTCCCTTCAACGTCACCTTCGGTACTGCAGTCGCTCAGGACGGCAGGGTGTACGTCCCCGTCTCAATTAGCCAGTGCGTGAGGGAGCCCGCGGCAGCCACCCTTGCCATCTGGAGCCTGGCTGGCGGCCCGGTTGAGGAGGCGTCCTTCACCCCAACGTGCGGAGCCCTGAATGTCAGTCTGCCCCTCTACCCTCAGTACGTCCTTGGGGGCACTGTTTTCGTCAGGGCGAACGTTACGTTCAGGTCCGGCGACCGCCTCGGCTATGTCATCTCCGCAAGCCAGATCCCGCTGCGCTACAACCTGACCCTGCGCTTCCTCAACGCGACCCTGCTCAGGAACGGCACCGTGGTCCTGACGCTCGCCTACTCCTCGCCCCTGCCTTTACTGGTTTCCTTCGGTTCCCTCCAGGTCATAAACTGGAACCTCTCAGCTTTCGTAGTCGATGGCTGCTCAGGCCAGGTGCAGGGCGGCCTCCTTCAGCCCTCCCAGGCAGGGAGAGCGTACGTAATAGTCCAGGGCTGCACGTATGAGAACGGCGAGGCATGGGTGGGCGGGGACCTCCTAGGGGTCTACGGCAGGGCTAGGCTAACCTTCCTGTCACCCGCGGGAAACGCCTCGTTGACAGTAGGGGTGAACGGGACGTTCATATGGAGGGGTGAGGCAACGCCTTGAGCGCAGCTCACGCGGGAAGGGCCTCTAACCACGCGTCGTTCGTAGCCATAGCCTCCATCGCCCTCGCGGCGGCCTCGTTGGCCCTTCCCCTCGTTGAGGTAAGGGGCTCCCTGGTGGCCGACCTATTTGCCTGGCAGAGCGCCGTGACTGTTGCCCCCCTTGTGCTCCTCTTCACCTCGTCTGCCCTACTCCTGCTTATCGGCGTTGCTCAGGGGGCTTGGCATCAGAGGACAGTGACTGCGGCCTTCCTCGCGGCCCTCGCGTCGGCCTCATGGTCGATCTCGGGGGCACTCACGCTCGCCCACCTCTACAACGTTGGCATTTTAGTTGTCCCCCTCCGGAACGAGTACGCCGTCTACCCCTCAGTCACGTCTTACCTCGGCCCGTCGCTCGACCTTACGCTGGCCGGCTCCCTGATCTCAGCACTCGCCTCAGCCTGGTCCCTCGGGCTCGTGACAAGGGCTATGACGCTCCTCGACGAGTACGCCATGTCCAGGTTCGGGGTTGACTTCGAGACCCTGAGGAGGAGGTTCCCTGGGATCGCCAGGGCCGTTGAGGTCTACGCGAGGCTTTCAAAGGGCCACGGGAGCCAGAGCACATCATACCTGGCTAGGGCCGCAAGGGACCCAGAGCAGCTGCGGAGGGTCGCAGACAGGGAGGCAAGGAGGAGGTTCGGCGTGCCGCTCGAGGAGCTGGAGAGGAGGAGGCCTCACCTCGCGAGGGCCCTCCTGGAGGCCGCGAGGTACATGCCTGGGGAGGAGGCCACTTGAGCCGCCTCGTCCTGCTCGCAGTGGCCGTCATCGCCGTAGTTGCCGTAACCGTCGTCGCCGAGGCCACAGTCGTGTTCGTTTACAGCTCAAGGGTCTCCCTAACCCCGGTTGAGGTCCCTTTCAGGCTCGTGGGCCTGCCCCCGCCCCAGTGCAGGTTTTCAACCAGGTGGTCAGTC
The DNA here is from genome assembly GCA_049974445.1 of Acidilobus sp. Taxonomy (GTDB): domain Archaea; phylum Thermoproteota; class Thermoprotei_A; order Sulfolobales; family Acidilobaceae; genus Acidilobus. The sequence goes on along the minus strand of JBMFIT010000090.1, from coordinate 788 downwards.
CTCGACTACGGCTCCTGGGAGAACGTGAGCGGCCTCGCCTTCACCTTAATGAACGTCACCCCGGCGGGCCAGGTAGAGTACCAGGTATGGTGGCCCGTCGTGCTGTTTAACCTGAGCTCCAGCGGGGTGGTGGGGCTCTGGCTGAACTCCACGAGGGCCTCATTCACACTGGGGCCTGGCCTGTGGCCGTACTTTTTGCCTCCCGTTGGCTCAAACCTGACGGCCCCGGAATACCTGTACGGCAACGTCTCCTACTCGGCGCCCAGCAGCGGCATCACATACTATTATAACTGGACTGTCTACCTGAGCCCGCCCCCCGATGACGTAGTCTCGTGGGTGAACGGGCAGAGCTACCAGGTGAGCCCGCTTGTCTACCAGGGGGACAACAATGGGGTCCCCACAAGGAAGCCCTCAAGTAGGTGGCCCCGCGACATCAGTGGGGCCAACGCGGGTTCCTACTGGGACAAGTGGTACGTTGGCTCTTCTCTGCAGCCGCTGATGGATATGACGGGTTACGACCTCGGTTATAATCCGAGCGCTGGGGTCGTCTTCTGGAGCTCCGACTACGCGGGCGGGAACGTCACGGTGGCTCTGGTCACAACCTACTCTAACAGCATTTCGATGCCGCCGGGCCACGGGGTTGAGATATACCTGTTCGTCAAGCCGAGCGGCTGGTCCGTCAGCACCTCCAACTTCTCGATCCGGTATATGTCATCTGAGGCTATGATACCCCCTCCGTCGCCCGTGATGGGCGACGTCATCTACCCGGAAGCTAAGTCAGGGACCAC
>JBMFIT010000089.1:0-2550 GCA_049974445.1 Acidilobus sp. | reverse complement strand
AGTCACTGACGTCGTGCCCCTCGGAGGGAAAATAGCAATTGGTTTAGAGGAGGCCAGGGGCGAAGTGGTGACGTTCCTCGATGACGACGACGTGTACAGGGAGGACAGGCTCGAGAAGGTCTACACTACTTTTAAATCCGTTCCTGACGTTGTTTATTTCTACAACTCGCAAAAGTTTATTGATGAACGAGGGAACATCCTATATAATCAACTGGAGCCCTCTGCTGCAGAAAAGCTTTATTTAGTAAAGTCTAAAGCTCTTCTAAAAGTCGACCAAAGACTTGGCTTATGCCTTTTTGAAGAGCCCTCTCTTATCAAGGTGATTGGGCTTCATGATTTTAACACCAGCTCCATGGCTATCAGAAAAGCCTTGCTAGAGAATTACAAGGAGAGCCTAAGATCACTTAAAATAGCTCTTGACGGCTTTATAGCCTCGGTAGCTAACAACTCTGAGGGCCTGCTTGCTATATATACGGGGCAACTAACCTACTATAGGCTTCATCAAAATAATACATCGTCTCTCACCCAAGTATGGAAGGAACGTAGTAAACGCTTAGAAACCTTATACAGAGGGGCCCTCTATCAAATCTTTTATACTAATGACGATCAACTTATAGGGAGCCTTTACCCAAAAGGTTGCAGGTGTACCAGGTATAGGCTGATCGCCGCAAACGGTAAACTCCACCTTTATGCTATACCTCTTAAAGAGCTGCGTTATGTCTATAAGGAGCTCCCGACGACGTTGAAGGAGCTATATGGCTACCTCAAATGCGCTATAAAGTATAGGCAGTTACACGACGAAAACAAAGTTAGGGTCGCGCTAAACTCAATCATATTAACGTTTGGGCTGCCCTTATTATGGATTGGAGGCTATATGCCCATCATGCCCTTAAGAAGATCGCTATATGGCCTTTCAGGAATCATGGCTAAAGAGATTTACCCTTACGCTATATAGCATTCATACCATCTCTTATAAAATAGTGCCATTAACATTTAATCCAAATGATGCGGATCATACTCTTATCAGTATTCAAGCTTGATATACGCGTAATAGATGGTCTATAACTTCGCTCCATGACAATACCGATTTACTCCCTTCCAATCCTAATTTCCCCCCTAGCTGGAGGTCACGTGATAATAAAAGTATGGCCTCAGCTAAAGCCCTTGAATCCCTAGGGGGAGTAGGAGGCTGCTGACCATGTTCTTGACCCTGTAGGGCAACTCGCCAAACGCTGAGGTTATAACTGGTTTGCCATGGCCCAGGCCTCAGTTATTGCGAGGGAGAACGCCTCGGCATAGTCGCTGATGCTCGGCGGCACGAGGGACAGGGATGCGTCTATGGCCCCCACCTTTGTCTCCTCATCCACGTAGCCGGTGAAGAGCACGTTGTCCCTCACGCCGAGCCTCTCAGCGAGCGCCAGGTACGGCCTCTGGTCTCTCCGGCCCCACGATTACTGCCTTAAGCTCAGGCGCCTCCTCCTTCACAGTCATGTTAGGCATTGACAGAAGCCGCTTGCCGACGCCGTCAGGCACGTAGATGGCTTCAGCTCCATATCTTCTCCTCAAAACCCTCATGTCCCTGTAGCTCTTGGTCAGCCTGAGATCGCTGACCCTGAGCGCGGTTCTCACGTTCCTATCGCCATAAAGGGGGCTCAGGAGCCTCACAAGATGGTTAGAGTGGTCCTTCAGGGAGCCAACTGCCGTGAAGTGGATAGGCCGTTTCGGCCCCCAGCCCTTCGCCTCCCCCACAATTTTAACGGCGAAGAGGCTGTTCTAGTTGTGCCTGTGAACTACATCAGCCGACTTTAGCAGCTCCCTAGGCACATAGAGGAGGTACGTTAGGTCAGGGAAACTAAGCCTTAGGGACTTGACCTTGTGCACGTGGATCCCGTTAACGACCTCCCCTGCAGGCCTACCTTTGTAAGCGCTTGTGACCACGTGAACCTCGTGGCCCCTCGAGGCCATACCCTCGGCTAAGATCCTTACAACGTTCTCCATTCTGCCCACTACCGGCGAGTAGAACAGCGACACGTGCACTATCCTCAAGCGGCGCCCTGCTGTCTGTTAGCTGACGCGCGCAACTATAAGGGTTCCGCTTCAGCAACATTCCCGATAATTGTGACTGCAAGGCATCTAGGGCTGCCACCTCAATAACTTAAAATTTTAAAACATGTCAGGAAGAGCCGTACCTGGTCAGCAGATTGAGCTCTAGCGCCGCACTAATTTCAGTCATAGTTACTGCCTACAACAGGAGGCATTACCTGCCCCACGCTCTTCGAAGCCTTAAGGGGCAGACGCTTCCCAGGGACAGGTTCAAGGTCATAGTGGTGAAGAACTTTGAGGACAAAGAGAGCGACGGGATAATTAGGAGGAACGGCTGGAAGAACATAGTCACTGACGTCGTGCCCCTCGGAGGGAAAATAGCAATTGGTTTAGAGGAGGCCGGGGGCGAAGTGGTGACGTTCCTAGAGGACGACGACATGTACAGGAAGGAGAGGCTCTCATATATTTATAGGGTCTTTGCTTCGTCACGTGACGTAGTTTACTTTC
>JBMFIT010000088.1:0-2695 GCA_049974445.1 Acidilobus sp. | reverse complement strand
GGTCGAGGGGGTGCTGGAGCGCTGGGAGGGGGTCCGGTTCCCTGAGGTCTACGTCGGGGGCGGGACCCCCACCATGGTTACCGAGGGGGTGTGCGAGGTCCTTGACCTGATAAGGTCGTACCAGGGCCCGACGCAGGCCTCCGTCGAGGCCTCGCCCTACGACATTGATGACGACAAGGTCTCGCAGCTGATCTCGGCCGGGGTTACGAGGATCTCCGTTGGCGTCCAGTCCTTCTTCCCCGACAGGCTCGCCAGGATCGGGAGGCCGAGGGCTAGCACAGAGGAAATCATGTCAGCCATTGAGAGCTGCTCGAGGGCTAGGACTGTCAACGTCGACATATTGTTCAACTACCCTGGGCAGACAGAGGGGGACCTCAGGGAGGAGCTCGAGGCCTTCCTCCACAGCAGGGCGAACCAGCTCACCCTTTACCCCCTGATGCCGTCCATAAGGGAGGCCCCCAGCGTCTACCCATGCGATGAGGGGAGGGAGAAGGAGCTCTACGCGTTCGCCGTGAGGGAGGCCAGGGGGCTGGGCCTCCTGCAGAGGTCCGCCTGGTGCTTCTCCAGGACGCCTGAGGGGCTGAGGGGCGAGTACATAATCGACTCCGACCTATTCCTTGGGGTCGGGGCAGGGGCCATGAGCCACCTGGATGGGCTATTCACGGCGAACACCTTCAACCTGGCGAGGTACGAGAACACCATAGGCGAGGGGAGGTCCCCCGTGAGGCTCGTCAGGCGCCTCGGAAGGGACGAGGAGGAGAGGCTCTACGCCCTCTACGGCCTCTTCGGGCTTGGCCTGGACAAGGAGGGCTTCAGGAGGAGGTTCGGGGTCGGCGTCTACAGGGCGATGCCTAGGGAGCTCATCGCTGGCGAGCTGCTGGGGCTCATCAGGGACGCGGGCAGGAGGCTCGTGGTGACCGAGAGGGGCCTTTACGCCGTCAGCCTCCTCATGAAGCGCTTCTACATAAAGGTCTCAGGGATAAGGGCCATGGCCATAAGGTCGAGGCTCTGAGGGCTGACCCTTAACGGCGCCAGCTAGTTGACGGCGAGGGCCGCGCTGAGCCCCTAAGTCCTCTAACATAGCCTCTTGCCAGTAACCACAAGCCCAGCCTGGCAAACCGTCAGTTTGGCTAAGGGTATACCGTGCCGCTCGCTTACCGTGAGGTGATAGAGCCTAACGTTTTGTATGCTGCCCTTTAGGTATAATCCCTGTTCTGCCTTGGTATAGAACTACTGCAAGGCCCTCTTTGAGGACAGAGGACTGGATCGTAAAGCTCTCCGACGGCAGCACACTGGTGGTGTTCATAGCTGACGTAAGGGAGCTGCGAGGGTTACCATTCGCCGGCGTAAACCTTAACGTGAGCGCCATGGCCGGGGTCGCCGTGAATGAGGTGCCCAATGAGCTCAGAAGGAGAGTCCAGGACAAGCCCGTGGTCGACTTAACTATGCCGCAGGATGGCTGGGAGATGGTAGAGATCGTTAGGGATCGGAGCAGGCCTGCCGTCGCGGAGGAGGGGTTCAGCTCAAGTAAGGGCCAGCAGTTGGTCAGGGCCGAGGCCGTCATGGCCGCCGTAGCTAGCAGTTTCCGGTAAACCGTGAAGTTCGTACTATTTGATATCATTTATCGTCCCTAACCCCTTTAACGCTATCAAGTAAGCCGAGGCCGTGTGCCTGTCGAAGCCCTTCTCCCTCATAACCTTGTCGTGCTCCTCGGAGTTAGTGGTGCCCTTTGGGTTGACCAGCACGACGTTAAACCCAAGCCTTAAAGCTTTAATGACGCCGTGAGTTAGCATCTGCCTCTTGGCGAAGCGCGTTATCTTCCTGTTGCCGCTCCTGCTCCCTGTGAACCTCCTCTTCTTAACTAGGAACAGGTCCTCGAAAGCGACGTAGTCAACGCCGATCCTCGATAGGAGGTTGAGGGCCTCGGACAGAGCATTTAAACGCAGGGCCCTCGCCTTCTCTTCAGGAAAACCTGGCCTAGTGGCATCTGGGTACCACCAGGTCCTTTTAGTAACAACCTTACCGCCCCCGTCAATTACAACAACGTTCAGCCTGTCGCTGTTCAGGTCGAAGCCAGCGACCAGGCCGTAGCCTGCGGGCTTCGGCGAGGAGAGGTGCTTCAGGTACAGCCAGAGCGGCACCTGGAGGTGGATCATGGGGTAACGCTTGAAACTTACTACAGCGCCGTAGCCCTCCTCCCTCTTTTTAGCTAACTCCTCTAACTCTTTAAGCAACGGCAAGTACTCTTTACCGAAATAAGCTTCACCATAAATCCACTTACCCCAGGGGTCTTTAACTTTAACCTCCACGTGGTCCTCCAGAACGTGGAACTTCACGTTCCTGTTGCCCTTATCGGCCTTGTTCCCCCTGCTCTCGAGCCAGAACCTCTTAACCTTAGCATGTATTACCTCGCCCTTCTCGGCTTCTAACAGGTCATCAACAATTGCCTTGGCCTGCTTTAAAGCGGTTTGAAGGTAAACGTAATTTGGCAAGACGTTATAAAGCTCCTTAGTTAACTCGTCAACGCTCTTACCGTCAAACAGCGGCCTAATGGCGCTTTTAACTGCCTGCGAGTACGCCCTGGCGATCCTCGCCGCCCTGCCGCCGTCCTCAAAGACTACCCTGCTGTTTATCGTAACAAACTGGAAGTTCTCGAGCGCCTCCCTGGAACCAATTAGCCTACTCGTCATCTGGC
>JBMFIT010000087.1:0-2785 GCA_049974445.1 Acidilobus sp. | reverse complement strand
GCTCATGAGGGTTGACGCGGACGAGCTGTCGAACGCCCAGAACAACGTGGCTGACATAAGCCACTGCGCGGCTAAATCCATGGGGGCCATCGACCTCACCGAGGAGAGGAGGCTTGGCATGCTGGGCGCCGCCGACAAGCTGATGGACCCCGATGTTCAGACGACCCTCTGGGCGCTCCTTGAGCTTGCTAAGGCGCTCGGCAGGTGCCTCAGGCAGAGGAGCTGAGCACGAAGCAATAGGTTGTCCCGTTTGTACCTACGCTCTCACCTCACCCACCTTGCCTTCACTCATGGTCTGGCGTAGGGGCATGGCCCTCAGCAACCCGCCAATTTCACGGCACTGGGCTCACGTCCCTGCGACCGCCCCACCCCTTCGGGCATAGCACACGTCGGCGCGGAGGCTCATCCTTCACCAGTGAAAACTAAGCGCGATTAAATATAAAAATTAAATATAAAAAAGGTTTCTGTTAGCACAAAAAGGGTTCAGCCCCTCTCCGCCCGAGGGGCGAGGCCTGCCCTAGTTCTTGTAAAGGGGCCCGCTTAAAGCACCGACTAAAGCGTAAGGCCTCGGGCCTCCCGCCAGGGGCGGGGCCAGGGGGTTTTGAAGGCAAAGGGGTTAACGGCAGTCGTTCTGGTGATGATCGTGGCCGCTTTCATGGCGTCCCCTGCCACCGCGTACTCGCCTAATCAGCCCGGACTTCAACAGGTCCAGGTCCTGGGCGGCTTTAGGGACGTGGGGCCCATAGGGCCAAACGTGAGCGTGGTCGGGGCGCTCTACATCCCCCTGAGGAACCTTCCGTTGCTGTTCTACTATGCCGAGCAGGCCTCTCTTCCCGGCTCACCTGTCTACCACAGGTTCCTCACGGCGCGGCAGGCGGCTGAGCTGTTCTGGCCTAAGGGAGGGTTCAGTCAGGCCATGTCCTACCTAGAGCAGAAAGGCCTCAGGGTCGTAATGACGGCGGCCGACTCAATGATAGTCTTTGAGGGCCAGGCCTGGCAGGTCGAGAGGGCGTTCGGGGTGAGGATAGACGCGTTCACTAACGGTACGCTCACCTTCTACTCAGACGTGGGACCGGCTAAGGCGGGGCCCTGGGCCTACCCATACGTCTCAAACCTCACCCTCATAGAGTTCGCCAGGCCCAGGTTCCTGCTGACCACTAAGGAGGTCGTCGGGCTTTCCTCAAGGTTCAGCTCGTTCAACGTCTCGTTCCCAACGCAGGCCTATCCAATGACTGAGCTGGCCCCCGTGTACAACGCCACCGCCCTTTACGATGAAGGGTACATGGGGCATAACGTGACCGTCGGCGTGCTTGACTTCTTCGGGGACCCGACCCTGGCCCAGGACCTGGCCTACTTTGACAGCATCAACGGACTGCCACCCGCGAACCTGACCGTGGTGCCCATAGGTCCCTACAACCCAAACCTTGGCGTCGTGACGGGATGGAACCTCGAGGAGGACCTTGACGTGGAGGCCGTCCACTCGATGGCCCCCCTTGCCAGGGTCATCGTGTATGTGGCGAGCGGAGACTTACCCCTCTCTGCCGCCATAGCCTTCATAGATCAGCAGGACCAGGTCTCAGTACTCGGCCAGAGCTTCGGCGTCCCTGAGTCGGCGCTCTCCAACCTCGGGTGGTCGTTCTTCTACTATAACGTGTACCTCTCAGACGTCTACTACGCCCTCGGGACGGCTGAGGGGATAACCTTCGTCGCAGCCAGCGGCGACGGCGGTGGGATGGGCTACAGCGCGGGTCCCATAGGGGCGGTCCCCTACCCAGCCTCATCCCCTTGGGTCCTATCGGTAGGCGGCACCGCCGTCTACCTGTCGGGGGGCCTTGCCGTCCAGGAGGCCTGGTCCTCGATGGGGTTCGTGCCATACCTGAATAACGTCGGCGGCTCCACCGGAGGGTACAGCGCGGTAGAGCCCATGCCGTGGTGGCAGGAGGCCGTGGCCCCCAGCCCGCCAGCCGGCTTCCCATACGGCAGGGCCGTCCCCGACGTGGCGGCCGAGGCCAGCCTGTCACCGGGCGTTATAATGGTCGGTGAGGACAACCAGACGCTAATTGCTGGGGGCACGAGCGAGGCGGCCGAGCTGACCGTAGGCCTCCTGGCCCTCCTGGTCCAGGCCTCAGGCTCAAGGCTTGGCCTCGTGGGGCAGCTCCTCTATCAGCTATACCAGCTTGGGGCAGACGACGCCTTTGAGCAGGCAGGCTTCGGGTACTCGATACCCTGGACGGCAGGCCCGGGGTACAACTTAATGACGGGGCTCGGGGCCCTCAACGTGGGCCAGCTCGCAAAGTACCTCGAGGCGTACCAGGAAGTTAACCAGAGGCCTTCAGCCGAGGTCTACGTGAACGGGAACAGCACTTCCTTCCTCCTCCCCGGTGAGCTGGCCAACGTAAGCGCCAGCGTGAAGGGGGCTGGGGCGAGCCTGAGCTCAGCAAGGTTCAAGGTCGAGCTCGTCACCCTCGAGGGCGTAGCCCTAACGGCCCCCATGTCTTATAACTCCACGCTTCACCTGTTCACCTCCCGTATCACGGTCCCCGCCAACGCCTCAGGCATAGCCTTCGTTGAAGTGGTGGGCGGCTCAGGCGGCGCGGTTGCCGTCGGGGCCTCCGAGGTTTTCCTCGGCTACTTCGCCAACATGCCGGCCCCCGGCTTCATGTACCCCTACGAGCCGCAGCTCGGCCTGCCCGTCTTCGTTATCCCCACGTCGCCCACCGGGAACCTGTCGCTGACAGTAACGTTCAACGTGACCGTGCTTGAGTACAGCCCTCTCAACAACTCC
>JBMFIT010000086.1:0-3016 GCA_049974445.1 Acidilobus sp. | reverse complement strand
CCTATAGCGTGCTATCTAGGACCGTCCTGAGGTTCTTTTCAGTACCCATCAAGGACGCACGAGCTTAGTTAAAGAATCTTCTAATTAGAAAACTATTTAAACTACCTGTCCTTTCAGCGCCTGAGGCGAGAGCATGATAGAGGTTGGATCTCCGGCTCCTGACTTCACGGCGAAGGCGTACTTCCCTGACACCAAACAGGTTAAGGCCATAAAGCTGAGCGACTACAGGGGCAAGTGGGTAATCCTGACCTTCCACCCCGGCGACTTCACGTTCGTCTGCGCTACTGACCTGGAGGCCTTCCAGGCTTACTACGATAAGTTCAAGGCCAACAACGCCGAGGTGCTAGCGATCAGCACAGACAGCGTCTACTCACACAAGGTCTGGGTCGACACTAGCCCGAGGGTCAAGAATGTCAAGTTCCCGCTAGTTGATGACATCAGCAAGCAGATCTCCAGCACCTATGGCTTCCTTAATCCGCAGAGTGGCATGACCAGGAGGGGCACAGTCATAATTAACCCTGACGGCATCGTTGAGTACATAGCCGTCTTCAACGACAGGCTCGGAAAGGACGTGCCCCACATCTATAACGCCCTCGTAAACCTGAAGTACCTCTACGAGCACCCGCCGTCGCCGACAGAGTTTGACATAGTCGCCGCCAACAAGGGCGAGGGTCACCAGGTGCTCCACATAAGGATACCAGACAGCATAGGCGCCCTGTGATCGGAGTTCTCCCTTCTTTTTACATAGGCTAATATACCCTTTTTCACAAAATTTCCGTGCGAGCGAACATGTCCGAGGACCAGGACAGCGACCAGGAGGCAAGGCGCGGCTCCAGGATGTCGCTGCCTCAAAAGGCGAACCCGGGGGCGGCCCCAGGAGGTGGACAGAGCTACAGGGAGATGGCCGAGAGGATGAGGAAGGTCCAGGAGGAGCAGAGGCTCCTCGTGGCCAGGACGAAACGGATACCCTACAAGGTCGCGATACTTAGCTCAAAGGGAGGAGTCGGGAAGTCCTTCGTGACAGCCAGCTTGGCGATGGCCCTTGCCAATATGGGCAAGGTGGTCGGGGTCTTCGACGCCGACTTCCACGGGCCAAGCATGCCCCTCATGCTTGGGCTCACGAACGTCAAGGGCCTCCTGGCGAGGGACGACGGCTCAATAGTGCCTGCCATAAACGTGTATGGGGTAAGGCTGGTGTCGGTTGGCCTGATGCTACCCTCGGAGGACGCCCCAGTCATTTGGAGGGGCGCTCTAAAGACGACCGCTATCAGACAGCTCCTCGCATACACTGACTGGGAGGGTGCGCAATACCTGCTCATAGACCTTCCCCCAGGCACTGGCGACGAGCAGCTCACGATAGCCCAGAGCATACCAGGCCTCAGCGGGTTCCTCCTGGTCACGATGCCGAGCGAGATATCAAAGATAGTCGTAAAGAAGGCCGCCGCCTTCGCCCAGAAGCTCAACGTCCCGGTCATAGGCATAATTGAGAACATGAGCTACTTCAAGTGCCCCGACGGCTCTATTCAATACATCTTCGGCAGGGGGGCTGCCGAGGAGATAGCCAAGGAGTACAATATACCATTCCTGGGGCAGATCCCCATAGACCCTCGTATCAGGGAGGCAACGGACGAGGGGGTTCCGTTCTTCCTAGAGCACCCAGACAGCGAGGCATCCAAGGCCTTCATCGAGATAGCCAGGAAGTTCGTTGAAATTGTCGAGGGCAATAACAGGTCTACGGCTGGGCAGTCACAGCAGCCCGAGCCTTGAGGCTATGTCGGTCGCTTTGTGCTCCTTGGCCAGCTTCACGTAGGCCTTCTTCTCGCCCCTCGGCGTTACGAGTGTGTTAACGCTCTCAACCTTGACGCCATAGAGGGCCTCGACAGCCCTCTTTACCTGGTGCCTGTTGGCGTCCCTCCTAACGATGAACGTCAGCACGTTCTGCTCCTCGACGAGCCTTAGGCTCTTCTCGCTCATGACTGGCCTAACTATGATGCCCTCCAGCTCGCTCATGCTACCTCACCCAGCTTGAACCTGGAAGCCAGCGCCTCAACGGCCCTGGTGGTGGCTATCGTGAGCCTCCCGGGCTCCCCTCCAGGGGCTAACTCTAGCACGCTTACCAGCTGTGGCTCAACTACGTCGACGCCCGGGAACCCCTTCACGGCTTTCGCGAAGGGGGAGCTGTGGTCCTCAACTATGAAGAGTATGCTCTTGGGCTCCACGTACCTCCTCCCCCTCATCTTGCCCTTACCTGCCCTTATCTTGGTGCCCTCGGTCGCCCTCTCGATGTCTGAGAACACGCCAAGCTTCTTTAGTAGCTCGCGAGCGTCAGAGGTTCTCTTGACCTCCTGCAGGACCGCGGGTTCTATGATGATGGGGACCGCGCTAGCCTCGAAGACGTGGCCCCTTCCTTTGACCATGTCAACGTAGGCCGTAGCTGCTAGGGCGCTCATAGTTCCCAAGAGCCTCTCTGACCTGTTGACCTCCTCCTTGATCGTCTCCTCCATCTTTGGTGGGTGCGACAGCCTGCCGCCTCTGACGAACGGGGCCAGCCTTGCTCTGGTGGAGCCCTTAACTCTTGGAACCCTTGCGAGGCCGTGGTGTATCCCAAGGCTCACGGCAGTCGTCCTCATGCCGGCCATCGGGTCCCTCCCCTTCGGCTGTAGGGACGCGGTGAACTCGCTCATGAAGACCCTATGTATGAGGTCCCTCCTGATGGGAACCCTGTATACGTCAGGGAGCGCCAGCTCGCCCGCCTGCTTTCCACTAACGTCGTAGACAGGCACCTTTACAGGGGGGGTGAGGTATAGGAGGAAGCCAAGGCCTACTACCTTAGCCATGCTCACACCCCCTGCTTGCTCTGGAGGCTCACGAAGGTTATCGTGGGCTTCACGACACCAAGCTTGAGGTACCACTCGAGCGGCCTTATGGCGTACCTCATAACTACTGGCCTCTTGGGGACGCCGGGTATACTGCCCTCAAGCACGACTATCGTGCTCGGGGGCACCCCATAGTGGGG
>JBMFIT010000085.1:0-3329 GCA_049974445.1 Acidilobus sp. | reverse complement strand
GGGGGTCGCGACGAGTGGCAGCCCAGCTGAGAGGTAGTCAATGACCTTCATGTGGACGCCCGTGCCTGAAACGTTGAGCGCTATGGCCACGTCAGCCGAGCAAAGAAGATCATCAATATCGTCGACAAAGCCAACGTAGAGGACGCTGTCGGAGAGCCAGCCAGGCCTCATGTCAGAGCTTCCTGCGACAACGAAGATCACGCCGTGCCTATTCCTGCTTCTCCTGCCCGAAGCCAGCAGGGTCCTGAGTGCATCCATGTTGGGGCCGTATCTCAGGCTACCGTGCATTACTGCGACTATCTCTCCCTCCCTCACACCCCACGAGGAGAGCGAGGCCCTCAGCCTGTCCTTTCCCCTGCAGCTGACATCCCTGAGGCCTGGTACAAGGACCAGCTGCCTCCCAGCCTTAACCCTGTAGTGCCTCTTGGCCTCCCTGAGGACCCGCTCACTGATAGCAATTACCGCGTCGGCGCTCTCATACATGGCCTTCTCGAAGGGGGTTACAGATGCCGCGCACGCAAGGCTCCTGCATACCTCCACTTCGTTGCCGTGGCTGTCGTACACTAGCGGAGCCCCCGAGAGCCTTGAGGCCAAGGGAGCCCACCTGTTGATGCCATATATATGCTCTGCAATAATAATGTCTGACCCCTTTGTCATCTTTGTAATCTCTGCTAGAGAGCTGAACCTCCCTACCCATGCAGCTATTCCTGGCAAAGGCTTAACGACCCTGAGCTCTGAGACCCAAGTAAGCTTCTCTGGGTGCTTGGCTTCTTGGGTAACAAGCCTTATCTCTACTTTTTGAGCAACCCTTGAGAAGAGCTCATAAACTCTAGCCTTCTGACCATTACCTGGACGCGAAATGTCGGTGTCGTCAACTAAGGTTATCGCTCTCACCAAATTTCCCAACCTATCTAACAAAGCGCTTAAAATTTAAAAGGAATACGCAACTTTTATATTTTAGATACACCAACATCTATTGATTAAAGACTCGCATCAATGGAGGTGCACTGTTTGAATTACGTAGAAATCTACAGTAATCAGTTCAATGTAATAGGGCCTGGAGGGCAGCATAGGTCATTGATGATAGCCCAAGGTCTTTATGCCTACCATAACTACAAAGTGCTGCTAATAACGCCTAGGTTTAAGGCCTATTATGAGAGCGTTATATCTCGCCCTCAAGACTTCTTAGAGGAAGGAACTCTCAACAGCTCATCACTTCAGAAGCTTAAGGCCTACTTGGCTAATGGGTTAGCGCTCCCCCTAAGGGCTCTTTCAGGCTTGCCGGCCATAATAGTGCTTCCATCCCCTGTTGTTAGAGCAAACGTCTCTATATTTAAAAAGCTCAAGAGAGGTAAAGTTATCCTTGACTTCGGCGACATTTGGTTCTCTCAGCGGGATCCAAGAGTTTACAAGATCGCCTCAACGTGGTACCTTAATGTTATACTTGCTAACTTCGTTGACTACGTAGTTATGCCCACGATGGCCATGACAGAGTTCGTGTTAAAACTCCTACCATCGCAGCTCCAAAATAAAGTTGTCCACATACCGTCAGCCATCGACACGCGCATAGTAAGGCCCACTAGAAAAGCCTCTAGGCCAAGGATAGCATACATAGGGTCCCTAGTAGGTGGAAGGATTGAAATGCTGCCTTACATAGCGAAGAAAACCATTGCCCAGTGCAAAGATGTTGAGTTCGTGATAATAGGTTCTGGCCCTATGAGGGAGTGGCTAAGGAAAAAGGCCGGTGAGCTCGAACTTGAGAGAAACTTTACGCTTATAGGTGACGTAAAGTTTTCCGAGCTGCCCAGGGTATGCGGCGACTGCTGGGTAGGCCTCTCATTAGTACGTGAGGAGACCATCTATCCGGTTGATATTTTGAAGTCTCTAGTTTACATGGCACTTGGCATGCCAATCATCGCATCAAGAATTATTGAGGAAGCCAGCGATGTCTTAGTTAGAACCAGGCCTGACCCCTTGTCTTTCGCAAATGCCATCTGCTCGCTCGTCAGAAATTATTCCTTAATAGAGGAGCTTTCCCAAAGAGCTAGAGACAGAGCAGCGAAGTTTTATGATGTTGGTGTGATATCAAATAAATACCACAACCTGTTAGCAAGCTAAGAACATAGCATTTTTATGTTGCCAGTTTGGTAACGCCTTCTGGTATACTCCCGAATGTTACGTCATTAAAGTCAGGCCTGCTATGCGACAACAAATCAATCATATGCGCTGCTTGGGTAAGCTTCTGCGTCCTCTCTTAAGTTAGAAAAGTCTTAACTATACTATCCCATGATAAGAACGTCCTCGCTAACCTGCTTGTAGTTAAATCGGCCTCATTAGCGTGATTACAAACCTCTATATCTTCTTTAAGCGCTTTGGCAAGAGAGTCAACGTCGTCTACAGGAACTATCTTAGCACCCATCTGCTCAAAGAACCTCTTACAGGTAGCATCGGTAGTAATCACTTTGAGACCCATAGCTAAAGCTTCAACTAATGCAATACCAAAACTTTCCTGCCGCGTGGGTAGCACGTATATGCATGAGCTAGCGTAGAGCTTCAAAAGTTCATCCTTTGGAGGGTTATTCTCGAATTCAACAGCGTCTTCTAAGCCATAGAGCTTAACATACTTGGTTAAGAGCGATGCGAAACTTGGGTCTGAATAGGCTTCAACTATTGTTACTTTCCAACCTTTAAGAATACCAGAAATCTTAAGCCTTGCAAGGGCCCTTAACAGGACATCAACGCCCTTTCTATAGATGAGCCTTCCGACAAAAAGTATTCTTCTTTCTCTCCTGATGGTCACGTCATGCGACATTATATTGTCAGGAACTCCATCGGGAGCAATGTTAAGTTTCCGCGAGAGGAGTGCCAACATGCTAGACTGAGTTATTCTTTTATAAGCGCAGGGGGTTTCAACAGTAATCTTGTCAAAGACGTTGCTAAAAATAGCGTGATAGAGCTTCACGAAATTTAAACCTTTTCGGGCAAAGCTCCCATCTGTATCAAGCTTTGCTACTAATCTTACTTTATGACCCCTGAAAAGCTTGCTATAGAGTTTGTAGGCTGCTATGGCGAGCATCTGAGGTACTGGAATAAATTGCGTAAGTATAATGTCTGGTTTCTCGTAAACCAGTATCTTAAAGAGCAACGCATTAGTAAAAACGACCTTACGTGCAAGCTGTCTAAACAGCATCAGAGCGGTGTCTCGCTGTTCAATAAAAGGTATTTCATACGTTCTGCTCCACGGTAGGTCGCCGGTAAAGGCTATTTTGCCAATTACCAAAATTGTTTCGTACCCTAGCTTAGCCAAGTGCGCGGGGATCTCGCCTGGA
>JBMFIT010000084.1:0-3398 GCA_049974445.1 Acidilobus sp. | reverse complement strand
GAGGACCTCGGCCACAACAATAGCGACTATGGGAGCCGCGAACGCAGCTAGGTAGGCCAGGCCGCTGACGAGGTAGTAGAAGGCGACCGAGAGGAGGGCGGCGCCGGCCGCCGAGACTAGCTTGCCGTAGAGCGACGCGACCCTGAAGGCCGAGGCCGCTATGATTACGAGTGACGCCACGTAGAAGAGCGAGTCAAGGGCGTAGTCGTATTGCATCGCGTTGTACGCCATCGTTATGGGGTTCCTGGCGCCGAGCGCGTGCGCCGCCGCGAGGCTGCCGGCCGCTGTGACGGCGGCGAGGGCCGTGCTAAGGTACAAGGCGTTGGCGGGTGACCTGAACCTGTTCGTCTCTGAGAGGGGCCTCGGCGCCATGCCCTCCCTGGCCATCCCGTAGAACATCCTCGCTGTCGCGTTGAGGGTTGCCAGGTAGCAGCTGTAGACGCTCAGCACTATGGCGACAGCGAGGAGCGCCTTGCCCGCCTGGCCGAGGTACTTGCCGATCATGCCGTAGATTGGGTTGGCGCCGGAGCTCGCGGCGCTGACGAAGGAGCTTATCGAGGCCTCCGAGTAGCCGAGGTTGACGACTATAGCGTACGTCACGAGCACGTAGAGGAGGCCCATTATAACCGTCGCCACCAGCGTGCCGACCGGCGCGTCCCTCCTCGGGTCCGAGGCCTCCTCAGCCAGCTGTGTCGAGACCTCGAAGCCCATGAAGTAGGTTATGGAGAAGACCAGGCCGCCGGCTATGGCTGCCAATACCGCGGCTGGCGTCGCCGCGAACGTGCCTCCCGGCGTGAGCGGCAGCGCTGACAACGTAGGCCAGTTGGCCGCCATCGAGAGGCCTGCGAAGGTCAGGAGCACGCCTACCTCCACAGTCGTCATCGTGACCTCAGTCCTGATGCTCGGCCTGACGCTAAGCAGGGCCGGCGGAAGCGCGAGGAGAACGACAAGCGGGGCCAGGTAGGCCGGGTTCACAAGCGGCCCTCCGAGGGCCATGACGCCCTGTGATGCGAGGTAGCCGAAGGCCACGGCTATCGAGCCGAGCCCCAGCGTGGCGCTGTATAGGACATTATAGAGGACCCCGTTGAGGAAGCCGGCCCGCGGCCCGATGGCCCTGGCCGCGTACTCGTAGAAGCTGGCCGCGTGCGGGTACCTCCTCGCAAGCGTGAAGACCGCGTAGACAACGGCCATAACCGCTATTGTCGTGATGAGCATGGCCAGCGACGCGGCGGCAGCCGCGTACTCCATCACTAGGGCGGCCCCGCTCGCTATGCTATAAGCTGGGGCCTGGCCCGCGAGAGAGTTGTAGATCAGTCCCTTCAGTCCCGTTGCCCTTCTCGCCAGCTCGCCCAAGCAGTCCCCCAAGGACGCAGCCGACGCAGCTGGGTGTTCTGCGTTGCTGAACGTTCGATAGGGACCGCGCTCAAGGCGGGCTTAAGAGCAGGCGGGCCAGCCGTCGAGCCCGTGCGGCGACTCTGGCACCTCAGGCTGCTCTACAGGCTATACCCGGCGGACCCGTCGCTGCCAGAGTATAGGATAGCGCTGGACGTGGCGAGGAGGTACGGCTGCAGGAGGGTCGTTGACGTCGGGGCCGCTAGGTGTAACCTTGGCAGGCTGTTGCTTCACGAAAACTTAGTTAACCTCTACGTTGGCCTTGACCTCCTTGACCTGCTCTCGCTCCGCGACCCGAGGGCGCTCTGCGTCATGGCGGACGCCCGCTCGTCGCCCCTAAGGGGGCACTTTGACTGCGCATTCTTCGTGAACTCCCTCTTCTACGCCAGCCTCGACACGCTTCATGACTACGCCAAGGTCGCAGACGTCCTCATGGTGACAGACATAGAGCCGACCTTAAGGCACCCCCTGAACTTCATCGGGGACCTCGCGGAGGGCAGGATTAGGCTGACCTATAGGCGTCTCGGCGAGTCGCTTGAGTCCATGGGGTTCAAGGTGCTGGAGTCTCGCGGAGGGGCCCAGTATTACTATGTTATCTCAGGGCCTCGACGCACCTCTCGTCGATCCTAGCGGCTATCTTAGCCGCTACCCTGTCGTTGACGTACTTGCCGTGGGGCCTCAGGCCGCCGCTGAAGGCTATCGGTATGTGAAGCAGCTCGTGAACTATGACCTCGGCCTTCCGCTCGGGGGTCAGCCCGTCAAACCTCTCTGAGATGAACTCTATTAGGTATGCTGGCTTCATACTTAGGACGTACCTCCAGGCGGAGGGCATCGAGTATACCCTGGCTATGGCCCTTGACCTTGAGCCCCTGCTCCTTATGACATACACCCTGTCGGGGTCTATGTGCCTTAGCCCTGCGCTCTCTATTATGCACCTCACGGCCCTCTCAAGGGCCTCGCCCCTCTCGTAAGTTATCAGCGCGCCCACAGCAAACATGAGGGCAGCAAAAATATTGGGGGTAGGGCGGCCAACTACAGACAAGCCGACTTCTGTCCCCTAAAGAATTGTCAACAATCGCGAGGGGCGCGAAGGGGAATATGACGCGATTATTACCTCCCGGCGAGCCATACGACATCACGTCAGGATGGGATCTGGCAAACTGACTTCCCATGCCAGTGACGATCGTAGCCCTCATGGGGTCGTTGACAATGCTCGGGACTATTAGCTTTATAGTTCTGGGGCAGAAGTTTACTTCTGGGGCAGAAGAATGCTATTTGACGAAAGGCCTAAGTTAAGGAAAGGGGACCTCTTCGACAGGGAGACCGAGGTCTTCTATGTCATAGAGGGGGCCGGCCACCCCCTGACTGTGATCACCGGCATCAGGAGAATCGGCAAGACGTCGGTCCTCAACGTGGCGCTAGGCGAGCTAAAGGACGCGGTCACGCTCATCGTGGACTGCAGGAGGCTCAGGCCCAACTACGGCAGGTCGGAGCTCTACGCCCTCTTCTCTGAGGCCCTCTCCACAAGGTTTGACAGGCTCGTTGACGTATTGAGCGGTGTCAGGGGGGTTTCAATCATGGGTAACTCAGTCGAGCTCAGGTGGAGGGGCAAGGACTCTGTAAGCCTGGCGGACCTAATTGACAGGCTCAACAGGAGGAGGGTCGTCGTAGCCCTGGACGAGGCCCAGAGGCTCAGGGGCCCGCTTTCAGGCGAGGTAAGGGACGCCATAGCCCATGCCTATGACTACGACAGGAACGTCACGTTCATACTTACAGGCAGCGAGGTCGGCCTCCTCTATGACTTCATAGGCGTTGAGGACGAGGCGTCGGCGCTCTACGGCAGGTTCTTCAGGGAGGTGAGGCTCGAGAGGTTCAGCCCTGAGCGGTCTAGGGAGTTCCTGAGGAGGGGATTTGAGGAGCTTGGAGTTAATGTCGACGAGGACCTCATCGATGAAGTGGCGGGGCTCTTCGATGGTATACCGGGCTGGCTGACGTTCGCTGGGCTG
>JBMFIT010000083.1:0-3471 GCA_049974445.1 Acidilobus sp. | reverse complement strand
GTAATAGCAATAGCGGCGGCCGTGATAATCTACATGTGGCTGAGCGGCCTGATAGGCGCGATCCACACGACGTCTTCGGGCACCCTTTCAGAGAAGCTCGAGATAACCGGCGCCATCGTGAGCTCTAGCGGAACTGTAAAGGTAGACGTGCTCAACCCCAGCGGTAGCCCGACCGCCACGATAGTTTCACTTGAGGTTGAGTTGACCAACGGCACTCTGCTCTGTAGCGCAAGCCTCTCATCTACAGCTACAACTACGGTGACTCCGGGAGGGACTGCAACTATATCTGGAACCTGCTCGTCGCTATCTAACATGGCAGGCCAGCCCGTCGAGGTCGTGGTCGTGACCAACACGGGCTACCAGGCATCATACCAGACGGTCGTCAGCTGAGCCTAAGTTTTTTAAATTAATTTTAAATTGAGTTAACTATTTCACGAAGCTTTCTTATTGGTCGCCTCGAGATAGATCGCTGTGTCGGAGCCGGACGAGAGGCTCGCGGCCCTCCGCAACCTGCAGGATAGAATACTTGGCTGTAACCTCTGCCCGAGGCTGAGAAAGTTCGACGTCGAGGTTGGCCTGAACCCGCCCAGGAGGTTCAGGGGCCAGGCCTACTGGTCAAGGCCTGTGCCAAGCCTCGGCGACCCCCTTGCCCCAATAGTAGTAGTTGGCATGGCCCCTGCCCCCCACGGCGGCAACAGGACGGGGAGGATGTTCACAGGGGACCAGTCAGGGAACAACTTCTTCAGGGCCCTCTACGAGGCCGGCCTAGCGAACAAGCCCGTCAGCGTGAGCAGGGACGACGGGCTTGAGGTTCACCTCGTCTACATAACCGCCGTCCTCCACTGCGCCCCGCCGGACAATAAGCCCCTCCCCCAGGAGGTGGCGAACTGCTCGAGGTACCTTGAAAAGGAGGTAAGGCTCCTGCCCAACGCCAGGGTCT
Organism: Acidilobus sp.; assembly: GCA_049974445.1. GTDB lineage: Archaea > Thermoproteota > Thermoprotei_A > Sulfolobales > Acidilobaceae > Acidilobus. The sequence continues at coordinate 2,531 of JBMFIT010000083.1, read as the reverse complement.
TCGTGGCGCTCGGCAGGCTGGCCTTTGACGTGCTGGCCAGGATCCTTGGGGTCAGGTGTCAGTTTAAGCACGGCCAGGAGTGCAGGCTGCCAGACGGGAGGTGGCTCATAGCGAGCTACCACCCGAGCCCCAGGAACGTGAACACGGGCGCCCTGACCATAGACATGCTGAGGTCCGTCCTCGAGAGGGCGAAGGAGCTTGCGGGTGTCGGGGTTGAGGGAAGGGCCGGCTGAGGTCCTCCCTGGGCTCTTGGCGGGCCCTGGCTGCGTTGACCTAGAGGAGCGGGGGGTTGACGTTGACCTGATCGTGACCCTTGAGCCCACCTGTCCCGCTGAGCACCCGAGGGCAAGGAGGGTCGTCTACCCCGTGAGGGACATGGAGGTAGAGCCCGTGGCGAACGTGGCCGGGGCTATAGTGAGCGTAGCGAGGGCCCTTGAGGGCGGCAGAAGGGTCTACGTGCACTGCTACGCCGGCTGCGGTAGGACGGGAACCGTGGTCTCAGGGTACCTAATCCTTTTCAAGGGCATGACCCCTCAGGAGGCCGTGGCAGCATTTGAGGCTGCTAGGGGCTGCGGGCCCGAGTCGGAGGAGCAGCTGATGTTCCTCGACCTGCTTGACGCCATGAGGAAGAGGATGAGGCCATGGGACTTGCTGAGGGAGCTGGCTGATAGCCTTGGGGTCGGCGACGTCCTATCCAAGCTCTGACTTATGTAACCTGGCGCCGCTCATCGCGCTCGGCTCAATAGTCGAGCCGCTGGCTCACCCAAAGCCGGGCGCGGTCACCAGGCTCTCCGCGCACCCAGACAAGGACATCATTTCGTTCGCCCTCCACTCCTCAGCAGTTTCGTCTGCCGCCCTGGCGTCCTGTGAGGCCTCTCTTAGGGGCCTCGGTGACCCTATCCTCCATGGGCTTAGGACGTACAGGAGGTCCCTTGAGGGCCTCGGCCTTAGGACCAACGTCGGGCTAGGCCAGGCGCTCATGGTAGTGCCGCTCTCGGCCGCCCTTCCGACTTCAGGGCCGTGCCCAAGGTCGCTCGCAGCTGAGGCTACCAGGTTGGTCCTGTCGTCTTCGACCGAGGCCTCTGCCGAGTACTACAGGGCCATACGTGTTGTCTCACCCAGCCACCTGGGCCGCTACAGGGGGTCCCTGCCTGACGTTGGTGGAGGGGAGCCAGGGGTTGGCCTAGGCGAGCTCCTCAAGTCGGTTAGGTGGGACCTCGTGGCCTGGGAGCTGACGACAGGCTACCCCCTAACCCTCAAGGCAGTTGAGGCCATAGGGTCCTCTGGCGGAGTAAGCGACGCAGGCGTGTCAATTGCCCTAGCGGTCGTGCTCACAGAGTCAGGGGACACCCTGATAGCCAGGAAGTGGGGGGTCAGGGCTTATCTAGCTTCGAGGGCAGAACTCATAACCCACTCCAGGGCCCTCGGGCCGGTTAGGGCGATGGAACTCCTTGACCCCCCATGGAGGTCAAGGGGGTGGAGCCCTGGGTCAGCGCTCGACGTCGTCTCGGCCGCCATAGGTCTCTACCTGGTCAGCGAGGCCCTCAGCAGGTTGGGTTAATTCCTGGGACCCACCTGAGGGCCTGGTGGTCCCAAGTGAGGAGGGGCAGCGGGCTGCTCATGCATATAACGTCTCTTCCGGGCCCCCCACTCGTGGGCGACCTCGGACCCTGCGCCCACGAGTTCCTTGAGCTACTGAGGGAGGCGGGACAGAGGTACTGGCAAGTCCTACCGCTCAGCCCGACCTCACCTGAGCACGACAACTCGCCCTACAGCGGCCTCTCTGCCTTCGCGGGGAGCCCAATTCTCGTCAGCCATGATCTGTTGGCCGAGGAGGGCCTGCTGACCAAGGAGGAGCTCTCCTCACTTCCGAGGTCGGAACCGACGAGGGTTGACTACCGGGCAGCCTACGCCCACAAGTACAGGCTGCTCAGGGCCGCCTTCTCAAGGTTTAAGCCGACTGGAGACTATGACAGGTTCCTGGACTCCAACTCCTGGTGGCTTGAGGACTACGCCCTCTACGCCGCCCTGAGGGAGCACTTTGGGGGAAGGGACTGGGGCTCCTGGCCTGAGCCTCTCAGGAGGAGGGACAGGGCCGAGCTGGACGCCTGGCGGTCAAAGCTGAGGGACAGGGTGGAGCTGGAGTGGTTCGTGCAGTTCAAGTTCTTCCAGCAGTGGTCCAGGCTGAGGGCCCACGCCAGGCGACTTGGGATCCAGGTAATTGGCGACATACCTATATACGTTGGCTACGACAGCTCCGACGTCTGGTCGAACCCAAGGATATTCAAGCTCGGAGGCGACCTCAGGCCCCTCTACGTCTCCGGCGTCCCGCCTGACTACTTCAGCAGGACGGGGCAGCTTTGGAACACGCCGGTCTATGATTGGGAGGCGCTGAGGGGGGAGGGGTTCTCCTGGTGGGTCAGGAGGATGAGGCACTCCATGGCGCTTTTCGACGCCGTCAGGCTCGACCACTTCAGGGGCTTCGCGGCCTACTGGGAGGTGCCAGCCGGCGAGAGGACGGCGGTCAGGGG
>JBMFIT010000082.1:0-3986 GCA_049974445.1 Acidilobus sp. | reverse complement strand
GCCCACTATGACCATTACGCCCACAACGGTGACCACGACAAGGACGACGACCACCACTACCACGACGACCACTACCACCACAACTCCAACTACCACAACGGTGACGACAACAACCACGACAACGCTGCCTCCAACCAGCACAACCCATGCCCCTGTGACTATAACGGTCGCGAACTCCTACAGCACAAGCGAGAACGCGGCCTTCAATGCCAGCCTTGTGGCCTTTGAGCAGCAGTACCCGTGGATCCACGTTAAGGTCGAATACGGGGCCTCGATCGGAACCAGCCCTTACCTGACTGAGGCCCAGGCAGGCAACGCCCCCATAGTGATCAGGGACAGCAGCGACTCAGCGGGCGCGCTGTTCGCCGCGGGGGTCTTGATAAACCTCAGCCAGTACCTACCTGCCACCTACTTCAAGCAGTTCAACCCAACGGCCGTAGAGGACTGGACCCTTAACGGCTCGGTCTACGGGCTGCCAGACAACATAAACTACATTGTCATGTACTATAACAGGAAGTTCATAACGGCCCCACCTAACACCACTGACCAGATGATACAGATAGCCGAGCAGGTCAATAAGACCTACGGGGTCTGGGGCATAGCCTACGGCGTCAGTGACACCTGGGGCTATAGATTTGCGGCCTGGTTTGCCGGCTTCGGCGGGCAGCTATTCGTAGTGGAGAACGGCAAGGTGTATCCCGCCCTTAACAGCTCAGCCATGGTGAATGCCCTTGAGTTCTGGCACAACCTCAGCTACAACCTCAAGATCAACTACCTGGCCCCGACCAGCTTCGCTGGTGGCGTCGAGGGCCAGCTCTTCGTGGCCAACAAGGCCGCGATAGTGTTCGACGGCCCGTGGGACCTAATGACCTACTTCAAGGCCCTCGGCTGTGACCTCGGCGCCGCCCCGCTCCCAGTAGTGAGCCAGACAGGGCTACACGCCATGCCCTTCATAGGGAGCACCGGCTGGGTCATAACCACCCCTAAGGCGAGCGGGGCCACCCCCGCCCAGATACAGGCAGCCCTCATATTCATAGAGTTCATGACCAACTACACCAACGAGTGGAACCTGTGGACGTACGCAAGGGACATACCCGCCCTACAGTCGGCCTACCAGGCGGCCGTTGCCCAGCTGTCGCAGCCTACCTCCAATCAGACTGTGGCGTGCCTTAACCAGATCATGAAGGGTATACTGGAGCAGGCCCAGTACGGCCAGAAGTTCCCGAACATACCGCAGATGGCGTACTACTGGTCCAGCTTCCACCAGTACGCCTACTGGTACTTCGCCTACAGTAACATAAGCGCCGTTCAGGCCGCCCAGGGCATGGAGTCCTACTTCATAAGCCAGCTGCAGGCCAACGGGCTGCTGTCGCCGGTACCGATCGGGGCCTTAGAGAATTTAATGGTGCCCGAGCTCCTCGCCTCAAGGTACTGAGGCGGGGAGAGTGGTAAAGGCCCTGAAGTCGAAGCTTGAAGGGTTTCTTTACTTCTTGCCGCTTTTAGCAGCGGTCCTGTTCCTGTTCCTGTACCCCCTGCTCTACGCCGTTTACATATCGCTGACGAACATGAACCTCTTTCACATTTTCAACTACAAGTTCATGGGGTTGCTTCAGTACCAGATAATGTTCAGGCAGCACTACGTGTGGGCGTTGTTAATAAATGACGCCGTCTGGACCCTTGGCAGCCTGCTTCCCATGATGGGGCTTGGCTTCGCCCTCGCTATCATACTCAATCAGAGGGACCTAGTTGGCAGGTCCGTCTTCTATGCCGTACTGATACTCCCCTGGGCCTTCCCTGGCTTCATATCTCTCCTTGTCTGGAGCGGTATGTGGACGGACCCCTATGGGTTCATGAACAGGTACCTATTGCCATTCCTTCACCTCCCGCACATCAACGTCCACACGGTGGCTGGGGCCTGGGCGATTCTGATAATTACGAACCTGTGGCTCAGTTTCCCCTACTATATGACTGTGTTCTACTCGGCCCTTCAGAGCATACCGACGGAGCTCTACGAGCTCGCTGAGGTCGATGGGGCGGGGGCCCTGACTAGGTTTGCAAGGATCACGCTTCCGTCCCTAAGGAAGACGCTGGCTTTCGTCTTCATAACCAGCTTTGTCTTCACCTGGAATAACTTCTATCCAATATACGTTCTGACAGGGGGCGGGCCAGGCCCACAGAACGTCCCCATCGCCTCAACAGGGACGTTCATAGTTTACGCCTATCTTGAAGCCTTCTCCTTCAATAACTACGCCTTCGCGGCCGCCCTCTCTATAGTGTCAACGATCATAACCATAGTCCTTGCCGTGGTTGTGCTGAAGTTCACTGGCGTCCTCGAGGGGCTTGTGTGAGGTGATGAACGGTGGCGTCGAGGAGAGCTAAGTACCTTGCCCTCAAGGTTCTTAGGCTGGGGGTCTCATACCTGGTTCTAGCAGTCATGGCCGTCTGGTCCATACTACCCCTCTACTACGTGATAATGACCTCGTTCAGCAACGTCGGCACGTTGGTCTCCCTCACGTTGTCTGACCTAGTCCCTAAGCATGTGACGCTTGAGGCCTACAGGGAGCTCCTGCTCGGCAAGTTCATACCAACCATAAGGGCGCCGAACTTCCCGCTCTGGGTCGAGCACAGCCTTGAGCTGGCAGCCGCCACCGCGCTGTTCGGCGTTGCGCTCGCGATGCTCGCCGGTTACGGGCTCTCAAGGCTTGACATACCCGCTAAGAAGACGCTGGCGACGTTCGTGTACATAATAACGTTCCTGCCTATGACCGCGACCACGGTGCCGCTCTACCTGCTGTTCGCCAAGTTCCACCTCCTGAACTACTACGGCCTCATATTGGCGTACACGCCGGGCACTGCCGTCTTCGCCGCCTTCCTCGCCAAGCTCGCCATAGACTCAATACCCCCTGACTATGAGGAGGCGGCCATGGTTGACGGCCTCTCCAGGTTCGGGGCCTTCTTAAGGATAGTCTTCAGGCTCGCCCTTCCGATAGTTGCCCTAACGGCCCTGCTTGGCTTCCTTGGGGCTTACATGGACTACGCTACAGCTTACGCCTTCATAGGTGCCAACAGCGAGGCATGGACTGCCATGCTCGGGCTCTACTACCTGGCAGGCCTCTATAACGTCGCCTCCGCGCCGGCCTACAACATATTCGCGGCCGGGGCTGTCCTCATGGGGATACCTCTGATGGCGCTGTTCCTAGTCTCCCAGAGGATGATGACGAGGGCCTACAGCACGCTTGCCGGCATTAAGTGATTTAACTTTAACCGCCTTAGGGGGCGTGGAAGCCTATGGAGTACGTCAAGCTTGTTGACATATGGAAGACGTACAGGCTCAAGGGCTCGTCCGTCACGCCTCTCCGGGGCCTAAACCTATCGGTGGAGAAGGGAGAGCTCGTGGTTATATTGGGCCCGTCTGGCGAGGGGAAGACCACCCTGCTCAGGATAGTCGCCGGCCTCCTCAGGCAGGACAGGGGTCACGTCTACCTAAGGGGCGAGCTGGTTGACGACATGCCGCCCAGGGACAGGAACGTTGCCATGGTCTTCCAGAGCTACGCCATATACCCCTTCATGAGCGTCTACGACAACATAGCCTTCCCGCTCAAGCTGGCTCACAGACCGAGGCAGGAGGTAGACGCGAAGATCAAGGAGGTGGCAAAGCTTCTCAAGATAGACGACATACTTGACAAGAAGCCGGGCCAGCTGAGCGGCGGGCAGAGGCAGAGGGTCGCCATAGCTAAGGCCCTCGTTAAGGGCGCGGACTTACTCCTGATGGATGAGCCCATGGCCAACCTTGACGCGCAGGTCAGGGTCTTCGCGAGGGAGGAGCTGAAGCAGCTCCACAGGAACCTCAGGACGACAATAATTTACGTCACCCATGACCAGGTAGAGGCTCTCTCTCTCGCCACCAAGCTCGGCGTGCTCCACGACGGAGTGCTGCAGGACTACGGCGACCCAATGGAGGTCTATAGGAGGCCCAGGAACTTCTG
>JBMFIT010000081.1:0-4062 GCA_049974445.1 Acidilobus sp. | reverse complement strand
CATTGGTCGTGAACTCGTACGCGTTAAACACCTTCTCAAGCGCCTCCGCGAGGCCTGCCACTGGGACCCTCTGCGTGTCGTTGCAGGTCTCGTTAGCCGTGAGCTGATCACCGACGGGGTAGACTATCCCGAGGCCGCTTGAGCTGGCTGCCTGACACTTATAGGGCAGGCCGCCTATGGGGCCGGAGAGGCCGGACGGACTGACTGCGCCTGTGACCGCGTAGCGGTGAAGCGCGGAGCTCCAAAGCCCTGAGGCCAGTGAAAACGTCGCCAGCATTACGCCGAAGCTGCCCGAGGGCCCCGCTATGTTGCCAGTAGCGTTAATGTGAACGTAGAGGTTATAGTTGTGCCAGTTAAGGCCTGCGTAGACCATCGCGACCATGTAGGCCATCTCCATACTGTAGAGTGTTGAGCCGCTGATCTGGCCAGAGTTATCGGTCACCGATACCTGGCCTGTCCCGGGGTACGTCAGGGTAACTGACACGTTTATCACGACGCCCTGCGTGCCGTAGACGGCAGGTATCATGAGCCAGGCTGCCCTCGACCACCCTATGGCTTGGGCCGAGGCTACTGAGGTCAAAGAGGCCACAAGCAACAACGCGGCGAGGGCGACCGCGGCGTACTCCTTCAAATTTAAACCCCCGGTTGCCCGCATGTGCCTGGAGAGGTTTTAGATCTGAGGTGAAAGCCCTTGGGTGGGAGGAAGCAGCCTCGGCTTAGGGAGGCCCAGGTAGATGAGAAGGCTGGGTCTGCTAAGGAGCTTAAGATAACGCCCGTTCAGGTCGTCACTAAGGAGAGGGTCGTGCAGAACCAGAGGCTCATGGGGCTCGTCTACCTCGTCAGCAGGCTCGGCCCAATCCACGAGAGGACGCTGCACATGGTCGTCAGTGAGGTGCAGGCTAAGGGGTTTGACTTGGGCTACCAGTTCTTCAAGGTGGGTCAGGACCCCTACAGCCCAGCCCTTAAGAGTGACGTAGTTGCCCTCCTCTACGTTGGCCTCCTCGAGTCTGAGCCCAGGTACAAGAAGCTGGTAGTTAGCTCCACCGGCAAGGAGGCGCTCGAGAAGGTTGGCATCCCAAAGGGCCTCCAGGACATAGTGGAGTCCTCGATACAGGAGCTGAAGTCCAAGAGCTCAATAATGGACGCCAGGATAGACGTTGAGCTCAGGGGAGGGTCCACAAGGAGGCCCAGCGGAAGGCCTCCGATACCTAAGGTTTAGCTTAAAGGGCGTGAGGCTCAGGGCCCCATTTCAACCCCTAATTAGCGTCCTGAGGCCCTAACCCACTAGGTGCCTTGGGTGTCGGCTTACGTACACCTGCTCAGCAAGGACGCGAGGAAGAGGATCATCGAGCTTCTGTCCTCATCAAGGGGGGTCAGGAGGCTGGCCGATGAGCTTGGCGTCACCCCTGCGGCCGTGAGCAAGTACCTCCGCGGGACCACGCACCCGTCTGACAGGGTCATTGCCAAGGCCATCGAGCTCGCGACTCCCGAGGAGGCTGCCGAGATATCCAAGATAATTGCGGAGGTCCTCCTTGAGGGGGTGAACGACTACGTAAGGTGGTCCGTCGAGAGGGGTGTCGTGTACCCCAAGGTCTCAATGAGGCTTTCCGAGCTCGCCGCAAGGGCGGGGCTGGCGAGCCTTTCCTCGAGGAGGGCCGTCGAGGCCATAGACGCCAGGGCCTAGCTTCACTGCTTCCTGTACCTGTACCTAAGCCCGAGCACCTTGAACTCCTCTGACGCCTCGACAAGCCAGCCAGCCAGGATTGAGGAGAGGATCTCGACAGCAGTGTCGGCGTCCACGCCGAGGGCCTCAGAGGCCAGAGAGGGGTCGACCCTCTCCCTAAACCTGACCTTCAACGCGTCCATGAGCTCGAGGAGGGTCATGGACATGGAGGAGCGAACGAGCCTCCTGACGAAATCGAAGTCCTCCTCTATCAGCGTTGCCCTGTCTATAAGGTCCTGCCTCCCCCTTGACCTGGCGGCCTCCCAGTACCTGTAGAGGGGGCCGTAGTCGTCTACGAGCTCGCCCGTGGCGAACGGGGGCCTCCTGCCCTGCAAGGCCTGCCTAGAGGCTCCCCCGAGGGTTATAACGCTGGCACTTTAGCCCGAGACGATGGCCCCCTTGGCGGCCTCTACGCCAGAGGAGGTTATCACGACGACCCTCACGTCAAGTCCTGCCGGGAGAACGACGCCGGGGCAGGCCCCCGCCACCGTAACTGTCTGCCCTCCCCCGACCGTGACCTGGCTCACAGTGGTTGACGTGTATAGGTACGCTGTCGAGAGGCCGCCTATCGTGCATAATGTGGTCCCGTTGACGGCCTGGAGCTCGATCAGCCTCACGTCAGTTGAGACTGACCCTGCGGGGTTGTAGACCGTCACGACGATTATTGTGCCTTCCTCACCCGTGCCCGTGACTGACACGCCTGACGTCACGTTGGCGTTGATTACATCGAGCACCTCGGAGAGAGCTGAGGGCCTGCCGAGACGCCATATTATTCCCGTGACCCAGAGGAAGATAACGACGACGACCGAGGCCGCCACGAGGATCAGCATTATCACGGCGACCATATTGGATATGGACCTGCCCACAACTATCTTCCCAGTTAAATGATTCCATTAAGGCAAATAAAGTCTTCCGCTTGACGCCGTGCCTAAGAGTTTAGGGAAGCCTGGAGTCATTGTAGGGTCCTCGGCTAGGCGGCTCGAGGATCACCAAGGTCTGCTCGGTGGGCATATCGGACCCCTTTACCTCAATGTAACTGAGCCCCGGCCTAAGGACCCTCCCCCTCCAGGCCGCAAGGAAGGCGTCAAGCGGGTCCAGCGGCACGTTGGAGCCGGGGACCCAGTAGTGGGCCGGTATCACGAGCCTCGCGCCGAGCGCCTCAGCCCACCTAATTGCTTCACCCTGGCTCACGGTAGTCACGTCACCTGCGGGCACTATCACTACGTCGACTTTGCCAACCCTCGCCGCCGAGGAGCTGGGCTCACCCACGTCGCCTAGATGCGCTAGCCTGAGGCCCTCGACCTCTACTACGTACGCCACGACGTGCCCGAATAGCGCGCCTCCCCTCTCGTCGTGGCTCAGCCTTACGCCCCTCACCACGGCCCAGCCAACGTTGACAGCGCCCTCCCTCCACCTCACGACGGCCGCGCCTGGCCCCGAAGCGACCTCAACAGCGTTGTGGTCGTAGTGGTCATGGGTCACCAGGACAAGGTCGGCCTGGACGCCGCACCTGGGCAGGTTCAGCGAGTCGCCGTCATGGGGGTCAAGGGCTATCGTGTGGCCCAAGGCCTCAACAACGAAGTAAGAGTGACCACACCACCTTACCATCAAGGCCGCTCACCGGGTTCAGGCCGCAACTGCGTGCGCCTCATTAGAAGCGCAGATCTATTTAGTATTACCTTCGAGTCATAGTCCAAGTAAAAGGAGGCGCTCCCACCTTGGAAACCTTATTAAACTTTTGTCCGTAAGTGATCCATATAGGTGCCCATGTTGAGAAGGTCGATCTCAGACATAGTCGCCGTGGTCCTGCTGATAGTGATAGCGATTGCGGCAGCGGTCATCATCTACATGTGGCTCAGCGGCCTGATAGGGGCCGTCCACACGACCTCCTCATCTACGCTCGTAACAAAGCTTGAGATAACGGGAGCAAGCGTTTCAGTATCGAAAGGTATCACTGTCGATGTCCTTAATCCCACAGGAAGTGCGACGGCGGCTGTTGTCTCAGTTGAGGTTGAGTCAACCAACGGCACGCTGATTTGCTCGTCCCCAGTATCTCCTGCTACTACAGTTACACCTGGGGGAACAGCAAGCATAAAAGAAAGTAGTTGCAGTGGCTTGACATCTAACTACGTCGGGCTTCCAGTTGAGGTAGTAGCTGTCACAGATACGGGATACCAGGCCTCGTATCAGACCGTCGTGACAAGTTAAACCTGAGCAATTATAAATCTAATTTATTTAATTTAAATGCAAGCCTTTTTCCTCCCGCCCCTGTAGACGCTAAAGGACCATGTCGGAGACTGAGAAGAGGTTGAGAGCGCTCAGCGAGCTCCAGGCCAGCA
>JBMFIT010000080.1:0-4435 GCA_049974445.1 Acidilobus sp. | reverse complement strand
CCTCCAGTTGAGGTCGTCAAGGTACACTGTCAGGTCAGGGGCGTCGCCGTTGGCGACAGGGTATATCTCCAGGGGCTCATAGGCCTCGTTCCTCCACGCCTCCCCGTTGGGCCCCCTTATCCTTGAGACGGCCTCCTTGACCTCCTTCACAAGCCCCTCCAGCTCCTCCCTCCCGACTATCCCCCTCGGCTCCCTGCCCTTCAGGTTGAAGAAGAACCTCGAGTAGTAGCCCCCCCACGCCCACACCCTAGTGTGGTCCCAGTCTATCACGTCAGGGGTTAGGTCCTGGCCGGGGGAGCTGGGCCTCTCCCTGAGCCTGAGGTAGCCCTCCTCCTCAAGCCACTGGTTTATTGCGAATGCCCCATGCATCGGCTTGGTCCCGTGGTCGCTGACCACAACAACTATCGAGTCGCCCAGGGCCTCCCTCCTCAGCCTGTCGAACCAGGAGTCGATCTCGGAGTACACCATGGGTATGGCCCTGCTCCACCTCTCGTGGTAGGCGTACCGCGGGTGCCTCCTGTCAAAGTACTTCCAGAAGGCGTGGTGGGCCCTGTCGACGCCTATCTCAACGTATATGAACGCGTCCCAGGCCTTCGTCCTGACGAGGTGCTCAACTAGGGCCCCGTGGTTCCTCACCATCTCCAGGACGTCCCTCATCGCGGCGTCCCTGTCCTCGGTCCTGAAGACGACGTCAAATATCGGGGCCCCTACCTGGGACTCGAGCTCCTGCTTTAGCCATGGGGGCCAGGTGTATGGCCTGTGGGGGCCCGGCGTGTTGAAGTCAGTTACCATGAAGCCGTTGACTGGCCTTGGAGGGTATGTGGGAGGGACCCCGAAGAGGCCGAACCTCAGCCCCCTCCTGCCCACGTCATCCCAGATGGCAGGGAGCCTCACGTCCTGCGACGTAACCACGTATGAGTCGAAGGACCCAGGCCTCCTGTGCCTGAACCCGTAGAGGCCCAGCTCGCCCGGCGACCTGCCCGTGAACATGACCATCCATGCCGGCACAGTTATGGGCGGGTGGCACGTCCTCATCAGGTACCTGGCCGACTCGCTGACTAGCTCCCTCAGCCTCGTGAGCCCCCCGCCGTCGTTGCCCTCGTAGAGGACGTACGGCGGCAGGGAGTCGAGCCCAAGCACGAACATCCTCCTGTACATGATCCCTGCTTGGGGGGGTAGGGGAGGATAAAAACAAGAATGTTATGTAAATAAAAATAAAAATTAAAATGAATTAACCTATGTCCTGGCTCAGAACTTGGCGAACGCGACGTAGGCTATGAGGGCGAGGGCGATTATGGCCACTATCAGCGCGGCCAGCGCGTAGGTCGCGGCGGACGCGGCCAGCTGTGAGGCGTGCGTCGCCTCTGTGCTGGCGGTTGAGGCGGTGCTGCTCACTGAGCTGAGGGTGCTTGACATGCTGCTCAGCGTCGAGCTCTCGGAGGTCACGGTCGAGCTGACTGAGCTGAGGGTGCTGCTCACTGAGCTGAGGGTCGAGCTGATCGAGCTCAGCTGCGAGCTGACGGACGAGAGCTTGCTGTCGATGTCGCTGACCGTGGAGCTCACGGACCCGAGGGTCGAGCTCACTGAGCTGAGGGTCGAGCTGACGGACGAGAGCGTTGAGCTCATTGAGCTGAGGGTGCTTGACATGCTGCTCAGCGTGCTGTTGGCGGAGGTAATGTAGCTCAGGGCGGCCTGCTCGTAGCCCTCAATGGTGCTCGCGTCGTGGAGCAGGGTCAGCACGTTGGCGCCGACGCTGCCAACCTCCGCCCCGACTGCCGTCACGTCGCCCTCAAGCGTCGTTATGCCTGACTGTATGTTGGCCAGCTTCGCGTTGATCGCGCTGAAGTTGCCGGCCATGTACATGTTGATGTTCTCGAGGTTCTGCACCACCGTGCCAAGAGTCGGCAGGTACTCGGCAGCTGAGGCCAGGGACTCGTTGATGAACGACAGGTAGCTGAGCACCTGGCTGAAGTTGCCGGCCATGTACATGTTGAGCGCCCTGATCTCGGTGTCTATGGTGGATATCTGGGTCTCAACCGCGCTGGCGTTGCCGGCTATGTACGTAGCTAGGGCCTGCTGGGCCGCCTTGAGGGTCAGCAGGGCCACGGTCATGTTTCCGTAGAGGTAGCCCGCGAGGGTCTGCTGGGCCATCGCTATCTGCTCGCTGAGCGCTGACTGCAGCATCTGCAGCTGGGCGGTCACGTTCGCCTCAATCTGCTTGACGGCGCCCTCGACCGCCAGGCTTATGGCCGTCGTGTTGACCGGCGGCACTATGCCCATCTCGGCAGCGGCCTCACCGGTGAACGTCTGGCCAGTGAAGTAGTACGTGGCCGTCTGCGTCACTATGACTACGAGCTGCCCGTATGTCACGTTGGGCGGCACGTAGATGTAGTAGACCTGGTACTGGCCTACCGTCGGCCCAGCCATCACGTCAGCGGCCGGCACCTGCCACAGCTGCTTGGAGGCGCTCAGCACGTAGGCCGTCACGGTGGGCTGGGACACCATGAAGAAGTACCCGACGTACTGCGGCGGCAGGCCGAGCACTGACGGCTCGGCGGGCACGAGCACGACGAACGGCTCACCGGCGTTGGCGGTCGAGCCGCTGCCAGTGACGCTCGTCGACACCACCACCTGCGGCAGGGCCGGTATGTAGTAGACCTTCAGCATGATCGGCACCTTTGGCACGGTCGCGTTAGTTGTGGTCGGCACCCACGGGCCCACCGCCTGGAGGTAGAGGTTGTAGATGCCCTGTGTGCAGAACGGGTTGATCGCGGCGCCCTTGGCCGGCGGGTAGAAGTGGCCTGGGAACGACGTGCCGTAGAGCGTGCCGTTCACAATGTACCCTATCAGCTGAGAGGCTGGGCCGACGCAGCCGACCGTGTACTTCACGTAGACGGGCAGCGCGTACGGGTGGGCGGTCGGCAGCGTGAAGCTCGTGCTGTAGCTCACGGGCGAGCCGAAGATGTAGGCGAAGAGGTAGTCGCCCGGCAGGAGCAGCACGTAGGGCACGTAGCCCTTGTAGAGCGGCGGCCAGGCGTAGATGAAGTACTCAGCGTTCCCGGAGGGCCCTGAGGCCACGAGGGTCGGAAGGCCGAGCGGGTTAGGCTGGGTCGTCGAGTTCACGAGCAGGACGAGCAGTGAGAAGTACCCTGTCGGGTACTGCGGCGTCGCGACCAGCAGGTCAGCCACGGTGCCCACGAACACCTCAGTGCACGACGGAACTCCGCTGGCCGCATTGCCTGTCGAGGCGGCCGTGCCGTTGTAGAGGCTCAGCTGGTACCCGAAGGCAGGGTTGCTGAAGTAGGTCACTGTGCCGGGCAGGTCAGGCACTATCACGTACTGGAGGACCGCGTAGCCGTTGGTGAGCGGGACCACGGCAGGCATCTGGCTCAGGTTGACAACGTTGAAGTACGCGTGGTCGCTCGCCAGCGTGAAGTTTATCCACAGGTTCAGCTCTGGCTGGAAGCCTGCGCCAACTATCACTACGTCAGGCACCTGCGCCTGGCTGGCTGAGAGTAGCGGCATCGTCTCGTTGGTTATCAGCTGCGTAGCCTCATATGGGAACTTTACGAGCGTCAGCGGCATCATGATCTGCCCGGTCATGGTGACAAGCGTTGACGTACCGATGGTCGTGCCAGGCGCGGCCGGCGCCAGCCAGACCACCGGCGTTGGGCTCACGTAGATGATGGCGCTCCCTGAGCCCCTCGGCTCCACTATCGCGTTGGAGCCCCAGTAGCCGTTAAAGGTTGATGTCGTGGCTATGAAGGTCCAGTTCGTCGTCACGCCCGATATCGCAGTGGGCGTTGGGTAGCCTGGCCAGTAGCTCCAGATCTGCAGGTTGAGGTTCTCAACGGGTCCTGCCGACCACTCCGCGAGCACCCAGTCTATGAACGGCGCTGAGGTGCTGGTCACGGGCGGGCTTATGAAGAGGCCTGTTACGTTTGCGGTGTACGGAACCTGGGTTATGTACACGAAGTCGCCGTAGGCGTCGGTCTGCACGGGGGTCTCGTTCTCAGCGACCGTCCAGTATTTCACCCCGTTAGACCCGGCAACGAAGGTGATCCAGGTGTAGGCCGGCTGATAGCCGGTGCCGGCGAACCCGAAGCCCCTGACGAGTATGTAGTTGCCGACCAGGTAGGTCGAGGCGCCGATGGACGTAGTCACGTTCTCGAAGGGCTCACCGCACTGGTTGAAGGTGAACACCTGGAGGAACGGGACAACCCACGGCATGCCTGGGCACTCGGATCCGTAGAGGTAGCCGGTCATGCCTGGCATCGTGCCGTTGGCGAGCTGTCCCGTATAGGCTATCGTGAAGTTGAAGCCGAGTATATAACCGAGCCACGCGAAGGTCGAGTTGCCTGCCCTGGCGAAAGCCGCGTTCGGTATCAGTATCGCAATTGAGGTCGGATAGGCACCCGTCTTGGGGTTATAGACC
>JBMFIT010000079.1:0-4605 GCA_049974445.1 Acidilobus sp. | reverse complement strand
TGCGAAGTACCCCATGTCCGCGACCTGCTTAACTACCTCAGGGGGGACGGTGTTGTCCTTGTCTATCTGCCTCGCCACGGGCTTCACGACCTTCTCGGCGAACTCCCTAACGCTTGCCCTCAGGAGCTCGATTGACTCACCGCCCACTGTATACGCCTTTGCCCTCAGCCCACCTGCTAGATAAATAAGCACAGGGCACGTCGGTGTCTGTACGACGACAATAAGCGTTTACCGGGCGTTACGCCTCTGGGTGGAGGAATTCCTCCCCTAGGATCGCCGAGCAGAGCACGGCAGTGAACGTTATGATTGCGGTCTTTATTGCGTCATCAATCTTCGAGAGCACAGCGGCCTCCTTGGGGTCCTGCGACTGGCTGAGGAGCTCATCAACCCACATGGAAAGGGAGAGGGCCGTAAGTGAGGCCTCGTGCAGCCTCCTGACACTCGGCTGGGCCACCATGGCCCCAACCACGGGTATCAGGTCCCTCAGATGTGTAGCGAGCTGGGTGACCTTCTGGGACCTGAGGCCCCACGACCTGGCCAGCCGGAAGGCCTCGAGCAGTGTTGCGCCCACGACCGCCAGCACGGCAGTTCCAACTATTGTGCCCTGTATCCTTGGGTCAGCGACCCCCTCGCTTACGCTACCCACGACGTGCCTGAGTATCAGGTGCTGATACCTGTGTAGCTCCGCTACTGCCACCTCAACGTCAGCGTCGGTGACGCTCTCCCCCGAGGAAACTCTCCTGACGAGCTCAGCGAGGTTAGCGACAGCTGACCCTAGTCCCTTTATTGCCAGCTTTGGGTCAGCCCTGCTGTCATCAAGGACGACCCTCATGGTGGCCCTTTCCTTTTCCGACTCGACGATCTCAAGCCCTAGCAGTCTGACGGCAGTCTGCTTTAGCCTCTGGACAGCGTCCTGGCCCATCCCCTTGAGGTCGATGTTCACCTCGTTGAAGTTGTTGACGTAAAGGCACGTGAGGGCCATAGAGGCGAGCTCGGGTATCCCCAGCCTATAGGCCTCAAAAACATACCCTGACCTCCTCTCCTCTCCCTTTGCCGGCACTATCCTGAGCCTGTCGCCCTCCTCAACAACGTATACGAGGTCCCCTGCCTTCAGGTTATGTGCCTTGACCCACTTGTGGGGGAGCGTCACGACAAGTGAGGAGAGGCCGAGGCGTTGAAGCTTCCTTGGCGCGAACTCCAAGACAAACCCCCCGTATATACCTGTACTTTCAGACCTAGACAGAGGGCGCCAACTTAAATCCCTTCGCAGGGGCGTTAACTGGCTTGCCACTGCTTGGCGATGAAAGGAAGGGGCTGACAACTGGGAGGATGGTGAGGGGCTGTGACCTCTGCTTCTCAGGCCTCAAGGCCGTCATATTCATAACTGGGGTGTGCGACGAGTCGTGCTTCTACTGTCCCATCGATATGACCAGGTGGGGGAAGAGGGTCATCTATGTGAACGAGGAGAAGGCCCATGACGTGGACGCTGTGATAGCCGAGGTCCAACGGCAGGGGGCAAGGGGCGCAAGCATAACCGGCGGTGACCCCCTAGCCGACCTCCCCCTCGTGCTGAGGGTGATAAGGTCCCTTAAGGATGTCATGGGGGAGAGGTTCCACGTACACCTCTACACGCCTGGGCGCTACGCGACCCCAGAGGCCCTCATGGCCCTATGGAGGGCAGGCCTGGATGAGATAAGGTTCCACCCAGTCAAGAGGGAGTACTTCCAGGCTATCAGGTTGGCAGCGAGGCTAACGGGTATGTCAGTGGGGGCTGAGATCCCGATAGCCCCCGGCCTTGAGGGGTGGGCCATGGACGTTATAAGGGCCGTTGAGGAGGCCGGCGGCTCCTTCGTCAACATGAATGAGCTGGAGTTCTCAGACACCAACTACAATAGGCTCAGGATGAGGGCTCTGGTTCCCTCAGGGCCAAGGTATCCCGCGGCAAAGGGTTCACTTGAGACTGCCCTGAGGGTCCTCAGGTGGGCCTCCGAGAACTCGAATGTATCGGTTCACTTCTGCCCTGCCTCGTATAAGGCCGAGTTCCAGGTGAGGAACAGGTTCTGGATGACTGGGAGAAGGGATAGGACGTGGTTCGAGGCGCTGACGCCAGAGGGCCTCCTGGTAAGGGGCGAGGTTCTGAGGGATGGTGAGGTTATCGCCTATTTCAACCCATCTTCACCTCCATCACAGGAGGAAGGGCTTGAATACAGGGTTGTAGCATCGTACCCAACTAGGTCAAGGGAGCCCAGGGTGTGCGAGTCAACGTCTGAGGATCCAGTGGAGGCAGTTAGGGACTGCATGGGGTGAGCAGAATGAAGGTCGTCAGGACCTTGGTCGAGGAGGCCTCAAGGAGGGCCAGGGGGATGAGGCTCAAGAGGGTCCTTGTAGGCGTGTACGCGCTTGTAGTGCTGGACGACGGCTCATCCGGCCTCGCCTATGTTGACTGGGACTGGGTGAAGCCCTTCAGGGACTATGAGGAGCCCCCTGAAGACGCTGAGGACGCCGTCCAGCTTGCCCTCTCCTATGACCCTGTTGAGGCGGCAATTGGGGTGGCCACTATTAACGCGCTGTCGCCGAGAGAGGGCCTGGCTAGCTCTGACCCCCTTGACATGGTCTCCCTCGACGAGGGCATGAAGGTCGCGCTGGTAGGCAGCATAAGGGGGTACGTGAGGAGGCTCAAGGATAGGGTCAGGCTGTTCGTTTTTGAGACCAGGCCCTCCGAGGAGGAGTACGTATACCCATGGTACGCCGAGGAGGAGCTCCTCCCGCAGATGGATCTCGTCATAGCGACCGGCGTAACCGTTGTGAACAAGACCATCGATAGGATCGTTGACCTTGTTAAGGGGCCGCTCATCTTAGTAGGGCCCTCCACCCCGCTCTGGCCAGAGGCCTTAGGGGACCACAACGGCGCGCTCGGCGGTTCCCTAGTAAGGGACCTTGAGGTCGTTACCAGGATGGTCGAGCTAGGCTACGGCGCTGAGCAACTGCTGAGATCAAGGGCGCTAATCAAGGTCACGAGGACGGTGGGGAAGCCCAGGCCCTAGCGCTCACACAGGCAGGTACAAATCATATAACCTTCAGGAGCGTCTAAAACTATAAGGGCCCATGAGGCTCCCTAAGGTCACCCTTTCGTCGGACGAAAGAGCTTGGGGGCATGAGCCCCCTTACTCGGCCACCATTAAGGCGATGATATGGCCTGGCCTCAGGGAGGAGATAAGGGTTACAAGGCTTGCCAGGAGGCCCGACTCTGCGTGCTGTAACAGGCTCGAGAGAAGCCCGAGCGGGAGGGTCACCTATGTGGTGACCCTTTACAGCAGGGGGCAGCCCTTCGCAAGCTTCTACCTGTCGCCTGACTGGGTCCGCGACGACTTCACGTAAACAGCGTCCCTTCCTGCCAGGCCTTCCCTTCCCCACCCCTCCGGCCTTTCAAGGTCGCCTAGCTTCGTGACCGAGGTGACCACGGCCCGGTCAGCTACCCTTGAGACCTCCCTCATGGCCTCAATAGGCCTCTCGAGCAGGTTGACGACAGAAACTGAGTACGCTATGTCAAATGAGCCGTCCTTGAAGGGAAGGCCGTAGGCGCTCGCCTGAATCATAGCGCACCTCCCACCACAGAGCCTCGCGAGCCTGTCTTTAGCTATCTTAAGCATGCATCCGCTCACGTCTACGCACACGTAGAGCTCAACATCGTTGGCAAGCCCCCTTCCAACGATGAACTCAAGAAGGAGGCCCGTGCCGCACCCGACATCGACTACCTTTCCGGCCGGCCTGACAGCATTGAGCACGGCCTCGTACTTCTCTATTTGCTCCTCGCGGTAAAGCTCGTCATAGGCCTCACAGCCTGCCTCATACCTCCCCGCGAGCTCCAGGTCGTCTGCCCTCCTAGCCACCGCCTGTCGCCATCGAGTAGGCCTCCCTTATGGCGTCCTGGACGGAGCTCAGCACCTCAAGCGTCGTCACGTTCTCCCCCCTCCTCTCGACAGCTATCTCTCCGGCTCTGCCGGACACCCATGCTGCCGCGGCGGCCATGTGGAGTGGGTCAAGGCTCTTAGAGAGAGCGGCCCTCCTGGCCAGGAAGCCGGCGGTTATGCCTGTCAGAACGTCCCCTGTTCCACCGACCGCCATGGCAGGGTGCCCAGTGAGGTTGAACCTGCACCTGCCGTCCGGTGAGCATATAACGTCGCCCGGTGGCTTGGGGGCCTTGACGAGTACGGTAGCCCCGTACGTCTTGGCTATGACCTGCGCCAGCTCCTGGGGCTCGCCGTCCTTGCCAGCCAGCGTCCTTGCCTCTCCCCTGTGGGGGGTAAGTATGGCCTGTGGCCATAGGGCCGGCCTGACCTCTGCTATCGCCTTCAAAGCGTCAGCGTCTATCACGACGGGCTTTCCCCTCAGCCTCTCAAGGAGCGTTATAACGGCCTCCTTTGTCTCCTTGGCCGTCCCAAGGCCTGGCCCTATGGCTATGGCGTCAACGCGCTTCGCCTCCTCGGCGAGCAAGTCGACGTGCGTCAGGTCAATAAAGTCGCCCTTGAGGGGTAAGGGTATTATGCCGGGGTTTGAGGAGGCGGCTGACCTAGCGACGTCCGCTGGTGAGCCGAGGAAGGATAG
>JBMFIT010000078.1:0-4717 GCA_049974445.1 Acidilobus sp. | reverse complement strand
CATGAGGGGGCTGAAGGAGGCCTCGCCCCTCTGCCTTATCAGCTGGATGTTGTCCTTAACTACGTCTTCGATCACCCTCTCGACCTCCTCCCTGCTCATTGATGCGAGCCCTAGGGCCTTAGCCGCCTCCTCAGGTCCAATCGACGGATCCTCAGCCATCTTGGCCAGGATGGCCTCTGCCGCCTCCTTTGCGACTCTCCCCTCAGCCATCAGCCTGACTAACCCTTCGATCTTGTCCTCGCTTATGGAGTCAACGTTCACGCCCTTGCTTCTCAGGCCCTTCAGCGTCGTGACGAAGAGCGAAGCTATGATGGTCGCAGCCAGGCTTCCGGAGTACCTCTCGACCAGCTCCTCTATTATTGGGAGCCTGGGGTCGGCCACGACCTTCTCAGCGAGCTCATCGCTCATCCCATACTTCTCGACAAACCTCCTGACCTTGGCCTCAGCGGGCTCAGGGACGAGCTTCTTCGCCTCAGCAAGCATGTCGGAGGTAACGAGGAGGTGAGGTATGTCGGTCTCTGGGTACATCCTCTCCCTGCCAGGCCTCGGCCTCATGTACTTCGTAGTCCCGTCCTCGTTCGCTGCCCTTGTCTCCTCGGGGACCCCTTCGAGGGCCTGCCTGACCCTGTCAAGTATGACAGAGATGGCTTTCTGGGCACTCTCAGGCCTCTCGGCCACAATCGCGAAGGCGTCATGCGAGGGGTCTGCGCCAAGGGCCCTGTAGACCGCTTGAACCTCCTGCTCAGTTATGCCGTATCCAGGCAGCTCATCGCTGTGGAAGAAGCCCTGCACGCCGCTCCAGAACCTCACGTAGTCAGCTATCTCTGTCCCGAACCTCCTTCTGGGCTGGACGTAAGTGCCGAGGAGCCCCTTCATGCGGGGAAGCTTTACGGCAAGGACCCTTCCGTCCCCTGAGAGGACCCTTGAAACTACCTTGCTCTTGGTTTCCTTGAAGACCTCAGTCACATCAACCGGGCTTTGGTCAAAGTCCTTATGGGTCAGCCCCCTGGCCCTCATCTCGTCCCTTATCTTAAGCAGGCTAACCTGCCTCATCACTTCATACTCGACTATCTTGTCTATAAGTCCTAGCTCCTGTACGCCCTTTATCTCGGTCTTCGCCCCGCCGGCTATGCTTACGTTAAGGTCCTGCCTGATCGTGCCCAGCCCCCTCTTGACGGCCCCCGTCATCCTCAGGAGCATCCCTATGGCCAACGCGACTTCCCGGGCCTCCTGCGGGGTATGCATGTCAGGGGCCGTCGCGATTTCAATGAGGGGGATACCTAGCCTGTCGAGCCTGTACCTAACCTCCTGCCCCTCCTCAACGACCTTCCTCGCAGCGTCCTCCTCGACCACGATGGTCTGGATGCCGTAGTCATTGCCGTTGACAGTTATCTTTCCCCCCAGGGCAACTATAGCAGTCCTCTGGAAGCCGCTCGTGTTGCTTCCGTCGATGACTATCTTCCTCATTACGTGAATCTCGTCAACTATTGAAGATCCCAGGGCCATAGCGACAGCGAGGGCGATTACTATGGCGTCCCTGTTTATTGGATGTGGCGGCTCCTCGTCAGCCTCGACAAGGCAGTGGTGGCCCGAAGGGGCCTCGTACCTGTACCTCCTCCTCTTCCTGTACTCAAAGAGGGCGGCCACGTCAACCTCTCCCGCCTCGCTCCTAGTGGGCCTCAGCCATCTCAGGAACTCCTCTTGGCCCTGGGCGTCAGTGAGCTCAGTGGGGCAGCCGCAGAACAGCTTGTGCCTTGTGTTGAGCTGTTGGTGAATCTCAAGCCCGACCTTAAGGCCTAGCGCCTCGTAGTCGAACTCACGCTCAGAGCCTGTCATGGTACCACCTCGGGAAGAGCCTCATCTCGTGTCTTGGGTTCAGCTCGCCAGCTATGTTCATGAGCATGAGCCTCCTAACCTCGCCAAGGTCCCTCGTTCTGGCAAGGACCCATGAGAGCTTAACGTACGCCGTCTCAGGCAGCATGTCGTCAGCTGGGATCACGCCTGCCTCAAGCATCCTCCTCCCCGTGCTGTACACGTTAAGGTTCACGCGACCGAAGAGCGTCTGCGTTGCTATCACGACCGGCACGCCATCCTCGTAGGCCCTCCTCAGGGACGGTATCAGCCTGTTCGCGACATGTCCGAAGCCCGTTCCCTCAATTACGATGCCATGGTAACCTTTGTCGATGAGGAAGTCAACTATGTCGCTTGACATGCCTGGGTAAAACTTTACAAGCGCAACCTTCTCGTCGAACCCGTTCTCAGGCGATACCTCACCCGATCTTGGCCTATAGTCATCCCTTAACATCTCAATATTCCCCTCGTAAGGCCAAACCTTGGCAAGAGGGAAGTCGTTCACGCTCTGGAAGGCGTCCCTGCGACTGCTATGCATCTTCCTCACCCTAGTGCCTCTGTGGGCAAGGGCGTAAGTGTCCCCGGTCTCACCATGCATTACGATCACGACCTCGCCAAAGGGGGCCCTAGACGCCACGAGGACGGCAGCCGTTAGGTTGAAGGCAGAGTCGCTGCTCGGCCTGTCACTGCTCCTCTGAGCCCCAACCAAGGCTACCGGCCCTGGGAGCCCACGATGGAAGACGAACGATAGCGCGGCCGCCGTGTAGGCCATCGTGTCCGTGCCGTGAGCCACAACAACCCCCTGGTACCCTGACAGGATCTTTCTAGCTATTTCCCCAGCTATCGACTCCCAGGCGTTGGGCGTCATGTCCTCACTGAATATGGCCATATACTGCTCAACGTCAACGGAGGCGTACCTGAACATCTCAGGCACAGAAGCTGCTAGCTCCCTGGCGTCCATGTATGGGTGCACGGCACCCGTCTCATAGTCTACCCTGCTCGCTATCGTGCCCCCGGTTCCTACTATCATCACCCTTGAGGACGGAGGCCTAACCTCAGCCTCGGAGAGGCTTACAGGCTCCCCTGGGTGAGTAGCAAGCTCGCCCTTCATGACGATCCTGAGGTCTGAGTGGGGGCCCAGCCTTATACCGACGTTGTAGCCGTTCTCAAGCTTTATCACAACAACGTCCTCGCTGGAGAACTCATCCTTAGGCATGAGAGTGCCCCTGAAGGTTGAGCCGTCGTCGCGCCTCACCTCAATTTGGTCGCCGGGCCTCGCGCCAAGCTTGAGCAGCCTCTCGGCTACGTTGCCCCTATACCCAAAGTACTCCTCCAAGCTCGGCCCCTGACAGCCAGGGACCCAAGGGTAAAAAGGGAGAGCTTTAGGCTGTGGCCCTAGCCTGCTGGGACGCCTTCAGGACCCTCCTGGTGAACTCGACCCTGTTTCTAAGCCTTGGCGAGGGGTTCTTCTTTTGCTTAGGCTCTATCTTAGGGGTCGCCTTCCTGACCTTTCCTGCCTTGGTCATTGACCCGTGCGTGGGCATCTTTCATCCGATGTTCCATCCTACGAGGCGAATTAATAACGCTTGCTCCTGCCATGGAACGCGGGAGGAAAAGCCTTTTTGCATACGCCCCAACCTTACAAGCGGTGGAGCTGTGACTTGAAGGTATACGTCGTAGACACCCTAGCAGGCTCATACGCGTTGGACGAGAACGGCAAGGAGATGGCCTTCGAGCCAAACCCAAACAACGTCAATGACGTCGTCGAGGAGGCCCTCAGGGCCTACAAGGGTGAGGTTTTGAGATCCTTCGCTAAGCTTGCCGAGAGGCTAGGGCAGCTCTCCCCCGAGCTTGTTGTCGTCGAGGACGACGGTGAGGCCAGGTACCTTAGCCAGATGGGCCTGAAGGCCACAGTTGAGGAGGGCAACGGGGTGGCCCGCTCGCTGAGGGCGAGGTTGGCCCAGGAGGTAGTCAGGGCTGAGATTGCCAAGTCGGAGGCAGAAGTCCCTGGCCTGCTCTTCGACATAGCCTACGAGTTCACGAGGAGGGGCCTGATGGGGGCCGCAAAGAAGAGGGACCTCCTGGCAGCCCACGCAATAAGGACCGTTGATGATATAGACAAGACCCTCAACCTGTTCGTCAACAGGCTTCGGGAGTGGTACAGCGTGCACTTCCCGGAGCTTAACGACATAGTAGAGGACCATAAGCTATACGTGACTATAGTCTCACAGGTAGGCGCAAGGGACGAAATGGCAGAGGAGAGGCTGAAGTCAATAGGCGTCCCAGAGGGCCTGGCCAAGAGGATAGCAGAGGCCGCGAGCAAGAGCATAGGCGCTGACGTCTCCGAGCACGACCTGGAGGCCATGAGGACTTTCTCGAACATAGCCCTTCAGCTCTACGACCTGAGGGGGCAGCTTGAGGCCTACACAGGCAGGGTCATGAAGGAGGTAGCTCCGAACGTTACTGAGCTCGTTGGCCCGCTCCTCGCCGCGAGGCTCATCAGCCTCGCCGGAAGCCTTGATGACCTCGCAACCATGCCGGCTAGCACGATACAGGTCCTTGGGGCCGAGAAGGCCCTCTTCAGGGCCCTCAGGACAGGTGGGAGGCCTCCAAAGCACGGCGTGATCTTCCAGTACCCGGAGATATTCAGGGCGGCTAGGTGGCAGAGGGGCAAGATAGCCAGGGCCCTGGCCGCCAAGCTTGCCATAGCGGCAAAGGTCGACGCCTTCAGCGGGAGGTTCATCGGCGACAAGCTTAGGACGGAGCTCCAGGAGAGGATAGCTGAGATCAAGAAGGTCTACGCGACCCCGCCTAAGAGGGAGAAGGAGGAGAGGGCCCCAGGCCTGCGGCCCAGGAGGGGGAAGGA
>JBMFIT010000077.1:0-4818 GCA_049974445.1 Acidilobus sp. | reverse complement strand
CCTGGGCTGAGCGTCCTCGTCGGAGGCCTTATTTCTGACGAGTCGCCCTATTACCTAAGACGGGTGGTCGGTTGGCGGACGATGTCTTTGAAGCGATATCACACCCCACCAGGAGGGCCATAGTGAAGGCGCTCGGCCAGAGGGGAAGGATGACGTTCACCGAGCTAATGGACGCGGCCGGTGTGAAGGACACGGGCACCATGACGTTTCACCTCAGGAGGCTCTCAGGGCTAATTAGGAGGACCGAGGCGGGTGACTACGAGCTGACAGACCTCGGAAGGAGGGCGTACGAGGCCATAGCCATGGTAGAGGGAGGGCAGCAGTCCCGGCCGCCCCCCTCGCAGCCCCAACAGGTCACGCCGGCCCAGGTCCAACAGAACATAGTGGTGATCTCCGACAGGATAACCGTTGACGTGGACAGGGCCCTCCTCGAGGACCTGAAGGCGCAGGGGAAAAGGCTCCTCATAGAGGGCTGCGTCATGGCCAGGTTCTCTGACGACATAGACGAGCAGCTCGCCAGGGACGTGATCGAGGGGGTAAGGGAGGTCGCCTTCGTCAGGGTCCCGAAGAGGCTGAGGCCGGTGCTTGAGACCAGGATGAGCGACGTCGCCGTGGTACTTGGGCCAGGGGTTTCAGCCCTCATAGGCGAGGCGCTCAGCCTAATGAAGGCTCGGATGCCGAAGTATAGGTCCCTGGGCGAGGTCCTGTACTCCACCACGCTCCCTGAGGTCAGGAACGTAGAGCTTGACCTGAGGAACTCATCCCTATCACTGCGCCCAGGCGAGGGCAGGGTCGCAGTCAGGGGGAGAGAGGAATGCAGGTATGACGTGAACGTTGATGGCGACTCCCTCACGTTATCCTCTGACAGCTGCGGCGTCGAGCTGTCCCTGCCGAGGGGGGCGACCGAGCTTAAGGTGAGCTCTGAGGACAGCTCTGCTGACCTCTCTTACCCAGGCCTATCGGCACTCGGGGTGAGCGCCCTCGACTCAATCGTGGCAGCTGACCTAGATGACGTCGGGCCATCCAGGATCTCCCTTGAGCTCTCCGACAGCTCCGCTGACCTGAGGCTCTCCTACAGGGGCTTCGAGGGCGAGTCCAACATCGTGTTGAGGGCGGAGGACAGCTCCGTGAGCCTCAGCGCCTTCCTCCCCCAGGAAGTCCAGGTCGTGCCTGTTGTAAAGGGCTCCGAGGACAGCGTCGTGAACATAGACGTTGACAGGTCGCTCCAGGGAGGTAAGGGGAAGGTCACCATCGACGTAAGCTCAAGCGACAGTAGCGTCAAGGCGGTGTTCAGGAGGGGGTGAGCCGTGGACCCCGCCATCGAGATTAGGGGGCTCTACAAGTCATACGGCAAGGTGGTGGCCCTTGAGGACGTGAGCGCCCTCGTGAACAGGGGCGAGCTCGTCAGCCTCCTCGGCCCTAACGGGGCCGGCAAGACGACGCTCGTGAAGCACCTCTACTGCGAGCTGAGGCCACAGAGAGGCCTCGTGAGGGTTCTGGGAAGGGACCCCTGCGAGGGCGAGGTGAAGAGGAGGGTCGGCGTGACGCCCCAGGAGGCGACCCCCTACCCAGACCTGACGGTCTTGGACAACGTCTACTACATGGCCAGGGTGAGGGGCCTCCCCAGGGACAGGGCGAGGAGGATGGCCGAGGAGACCGTCAAGGCCCTCGGCCTGTGGGAGCACAGGGACAGACTTGCCATGGACCTCTCGGGGGGCCTCAGGAAGAGGACTCTGGTGGCGATGACCGTTGCCCACTCCCCTGAGGTTCTGATACTTGACGAGCCCACCACCGGCCTCGACCCAGAGACCAGGAGGGAGCTGTGGGACTACCTGAGGGGGCTCAAGGGGGAGGGGAGGGCGTTACTCCTCACGACCCACTACATGGAGGAGGCCGAGGCCCTCTCGGACAGGGTGTACTTCATGAACAGGAAGGTAATCGCGGAGGGCACACCGAACGAGCTGAGGAAGAGGTTTGCGTACTACTACAAGGTTATTGACCTCGACTCAAATAAGGCCTACTACGTGAGGGAGGAGGAGGTCAAGGAGCTCGTCTCAAGGCTGCCAGGGAGGTTCGAGGTCAGGGCCCCCTCGCTCGAGGAGGTCTACCTGGAGGTGATGAGAAACGCTCAGGGAGCTTGAGTCGCTAGCCGAGATGTTCATAAAGGAGGCGAAGGCCTGGCTTGCCGTGAGCCTCTTCTACATGGTCCTCTTCCCGGTCGCGATGATCTTCGCCCTTGGCTTCCTGGTCAGGGGGCCCTACGTCTACTACCTCGTCTCTGGCACCATCACCTTCCAGGTCGCCCTCACCGGCCTTCTGATGGTCCCGAGCAGCCTCGGCGTCGACAGGGAGGCAGGGAGGCTCTCGCTCATGATATCCGCTGGCGTCCCGCCCTGGGCCTACGCCGTAACGGCCAGCCTCGTTAACAACCTCATGGCCATAGGATCTGCCCTCATCGTCGTCGGCGTCGCCTCAGCGATGAGGTACCTCTCCGTGACTCCACTGGGGGTAGCCCTCCTCGTCCCTGCCCTCATAGTGAGCACGTTCCAGGGCTCAATGATAGGCCTAGCCATGGCGGCCAGGATAAGGAACTGGAGGCTCCTCCAGCAGGTCGACCAGATAGCGGCCTTCGGCCTGACCTTCTTTGCCCCCGTCTACTTCCCCCTGGCCCTTGTGCCCAAGTACCTCCTGCCCCTAGTCATGATGGAGCCTACCACCTACGTGGCCCAGGCGGTCAGGCTCTCGCTGACAGGAAGCCCTTTGTCCCTCGCCTGGGACCTCGCGGCACTACTTTACGGGCTGATATTCGGTGCCCTGGCCACCAGGTGGGGCCTGAGCTGAGCCTCCGCTGTCCTGTTGAGGGGCCCGAAAAAGGCGTGTGGCCCCTCACTCCTCTATGACGGCCTGGGGGCCCAGGAGCTCCCTCAGGCTGGTCACAAGCCACTGGTAGACGAGCCACTTCCTCTTGAGCCAGCTCTTTATCTCAACGCTGCCGCTCGGGGTCTCTATCACTATGTGCCCTGACTTGAGCAGGCCCTTCGGCCTGATTCTCACCCTTGAGATCGAGCCCCTGTCAAAGGAGAAGTCTGGGTCCTTAACTACCTCAAAGGCCTCCTCGTAGGCCTTCATGTAGTCCTCGGGGGTCAGGTGCGGCGATCCCCCCTTCTCCAGGGGCAACAGGTAGTAGCTCATGTACCTGGCGTAGGCCACGGCCCCTGCCCACTTAAACCACTTCCTCCCTACGACGCGCTTGTCGGTAACCAGGATCGCGTAGCCCTTGGCGAAGCCCCTCTTGAGGTCAGGCCTGTGGATGACGGCGTAAACCCTCTCAATAGGCGAGCCGCAGTTCGGGCAGACCGTGGCGTCAGGCTGCACGACGGCCCCGCAGCTCAGGCACTTCCTCGGGAACGGGCTTACCGCGCCGGCCACCTTAGGCTGCGCGCTAGGCGGCTGAGCCTGTGCTGTCGTGGCCGGGGTGACGAGCCTTGGCAGGGGGAGGTATTCGACGTATGCCTTCTTCCTCCCGTCCCATACGTAGTAGCCCCCCATAACTATGAGGGCGAAGGGGAGGAGCCAGAGGACGTAGACGCCCTGCGAGGCGGCCTGGGCTATGGCGACGAAGATCGCTATTCCTGCCACTATCGCGAGGGACCCCAGGACGATCCTTCCGACCCTCCTCCTCTCCCTTACGTTGAACGGCTGGGACGACCCCTGGAGCAGCGAGCCGCTCAGGCTCTGCGAGATAGTCCCGAGGAGCTTCATGGACTCCCTGCCGTTGGCGGTTGCGTTCAGGACCACGAAGGACCCCTTGTCCTCTATGGTGACGTCAAGGGTTGACCTCTTCCTCGTGAAGTAGTAGGCAGCTAAGATGGCCACCCAGAGAGCGGTAACAGGGGCGAAGATGTAGAAGAAGGGGGACGACGGCCCCAACAGCAGGTCAAACGGAAGGAGGAACCATAGGACTAACAGGAGAAGGGCGAGCACGACCAAGTTGACTGCCCTCCTGCCGATGAACCTAGCCGAGCCCCTGCCCAGGTCCTTCCTCTTGAACCCGTTGGCCCTCGCGAGCGAGTCGACCCTCTCCATGGCCTCGTCGGGGCTGAAGGGCAGGACGCCCCTCCAGAAGACCGACTCCACCCCTGTTTCCTAGCCTTACAGTTCCAAGGATGCCTTTATTTAAGTCAATTTGGGCTTAGCAGTTCCCCCCTCTTTCAGACAGGCCGTTTAATTAACTTACAGTGTTTTCCTTACCTATCGCCCAGTGTCCTAAAGGCCTAGGAGATTAAAATAAAGGTCTCCAAGCTAGCATACCTTAGCTGCCCGCAGTTCCCCGGTTCAATTACCTCATGCCCTCATGAGCTGTCTAGCGGCCAGGACTATCGGGTCCCACGCCCTGCCCGAGCTGGGGTGGTAGCCGATCTCGACGAAGAACAGGTCCTCGGCCGTCATCCCCTTCATTATCGCGGCCGCTATCACCCCCAGCCTCCCTATTACCTCCTCAGGACCAGAGACCTGGCCGCCTATGATCCTCAGGTCCCCCTCCTCCGCCAGCAGCTTGACCGTGACCTCGCCCCCTCCTGGGTAGTACCTGGCCCTTGACCTGGTTGTGATGACAGAGGTCACGAACCCTATCCCTGCCCTCATCGCCTCTGCCTCGTTGAGGCCAACCCTGCCGAAGGCAACGCCCTCGAACCTCGTGACTATGTCACCCAGCACGCCGGGGAACCTCCTGTCCCCTCCGGCCGCGTTGACGCCCGCCACAAGGCCAGACTTGTTGGCGATTGGGGCCAGCGGCCTCCAGTCTGGCAGCCCGGTCAC
>JBMFIT010000076.1:0-4963 GCA_049974445.1 Acidilobus sp. | reverse complement strand
GTATGCCATGTGCGTCCGTTGCGTCAAGGGCATTCTCAACGAGCTCTCTAACGGCTTGATAAAGGGCCCTGGTGGGGTTTGAGAAACCAGCTAGCTCCTTGTTCTTCGAGAAGAACTCAGCAACGCTAATCTCAGCATATTTCTCCCTTCCCTTAGTCTCCTGGCCCTCCGGCATCAGTCTCCCTCCTTTTCTCCTCCATCAAGACATAAGGGGTGTGGGGGCTCTGTTTAACAAGTCCTGAGAAGTTTATAAATTTTTAAAGATACTTTAAAACATCAACTTCTAAGTAAAATGGATGCCTAACGTCTCTGGTCTAGGATGTAGGCAGCCAGTATAGGCAGAATTATCGTCGCGTCCCCATAGACTATTACATGCTTTGCTGTTGGCCTGACCTTGCCCCACGTTATGGCCTCTCTCGGCATAGCCCCGCTTAGCGAGCCGTCCCATTCAACAGCCGTGGTAACGTAGACCACGTAGTCAAGGCCACCCTTGAACTGACTCCACCATATGGTATGGTGCTTGCTTATGCCCCCACCAATTATGAGGGCTGTTGCCTTCCCCTTGGTTCCGAAGAAGATGTCGGCAAGCCTCATCATATCATAGAAGTAGTTGACCTTTATCCTAACCCCTCTCTGGCTCTCGAAGAAGAGGTTGGTCCCAAAGGCGCCATCGGCCCAACCCGGGACAAACACGTCAGCACCTGCCTCGTAGGCTGCCCTCAGGAAGCTGTCACTGTCCGTTATCATCTGACCTGCCAGCTTAAGGAGCTCGTATAGGGGCCACTCCTCCTTCTCAGACGAGGCCCGGGCCGCAAGGGCCCTTACGAACTGCTCGACCTTCGGCCCATAATCCTCGACCTTGATGTACACGTTCCCGAGCCTGTGAATCTCATGCTTTGCCAGGTCAACATCATCAGCCTCAAAGTAGCCCTTGAGGTATCTTCCCCCTGTCGACCTCGCTATGTCGTGATCCAGAGCACCGCATGTCGTAATGATCACATTGAAGAGGCCAGCTCTTATCATCTGGGTTATGATGCCCCTGAGGCCCGTAGAAATTAGATTCCCTGTGAAGGACAGGACCCTGATCTCTGATTCCTCAAGGCCCTCAGTAAGGACCTGGGCTGCCCTCCAGAGGTGGCCAGCCATGAATCCGTACTCCTTACCGTAGAGCTCGATCAGCTCGCGAAGCGTATTGCTAGGCGAGATCCTCACATCCTCGACTGGCTCATGCCTTGCCATGCGGGTCCCGTCGTCAATATCATCGTAGAGCTTATTAGCATTTCCCTTATGAAATGGAAAAGCTTGTGCTTAGTCATGTGGTACTTGGTGAGAGGCGTGAGGAAGGGAGGGCCTAGAAGGTCCCTGTCTAACCTGATCGGGGCTGTGATCCTAATAGCGGCGACAATAGTCGGGGGCATATTCGTCTACACGTACTTCCAAAGGAGCGTCAACACGTTCGTCAGCATGGGCTCCACTGTTAGCGTGGTCGGAACAGAAGAGCCTATCAACGCGACCTCGTCAATAGTTTACATAAAGGTGGTCAATGATGAGCAGTTGCCGATAAAAGTGCTCAACGTTACCCTGGTCAGCTCAAATAACCGGTACGCGTTCCCAGTAAACCAAACAGTTCAGCCGGGGTCAGAGATCTCAATTATAGAGGTCGTACCTGGCATGTACACCGACGGTTACGCGGCGTACCTGGCTAACGGTCGGGTCTTCTTCACACAGCCAACGCCACTGGGTTGACCCATTATGCCCATGAGGTTTTTTCTTAAGGGGCGGCTAACCAGGGACAGGCCTTCTCACCTAACCCTCGGCTCCTTAGACCTAGGGGAGAGATCCCCACCAAGCTGGTCGATAGTGGCCCAGTACAACATAGGTCCCGTGAAGTACGTGGTTTACAGAGGAGGGGACGGCCTGCCTAGGCTTTCTGTTAGGGAGCCTGAGCCGCTTAACGAGCAGAGGCTCGTAGAGCTCACAGTAGGATTTAGCAGGCCGAGAGACGAGGCCGAGGAGTACCTAGTTAACAAGTACAGGAGCGGGTACGGCAAGCTATACCCCCTGCTCATAGACCCCCACATTGAGGAGATATCATATGCGGGCTCGACTAAGCACATTGCTGTCATCCACAAGTTGACGCCTTCACGATGGATGTTAACTGACGTCAGCCTGACACCGGAGGAGGCCGATGGAATAGCCGTTGAGCTAGCTAGGAAGGCCAACAAGTCGGTTAGCATAGCCTCACCTTATGCCGAAGGCCTAACGACGGAGGGCCACAGGGTTTCGGTATCCTTCATGGGGGAGGTAAGCAGGTTCGGGAGCACCTTTGTGGTAAGGAAGTACCCTCAGAAGCCCTTCACGATGGCTGACCTGCTTGCCAACAAGATGCTAGACCCTGCCGTAGCAGCATACCTTTGGCTTATCGAGGAGGCCCAGGGCTTCATAATCGTGAGCGGGTCCATGGGGGCTGGCAAGACAACCGTCCTCCAGGGCCTCCTCAGCCTCTTACCACCCTATGTAAAGGTCGTGACTATTGAGGACACACCAGAGCTCGTAGTCATGGGACCGCTTTGGGACTCCCTCGTAACGAGGCCTCGCACCCCAGGGCAAGAGGTCGAGGAGGTAACGCTTGAAGACCTCCTCAAGTTCGCGCTGAGGAGAAGAGCTGACTATGTTGTGGTCGGTGAGGTAAGGGGCAGAGAGGGAAGGCTGCTGGCCCAGGCAGCTGCTAGCGGCTATGGAGCTATGACGACCATACATTCTGACTCACCACAGGGCGTAATAATGAGGTTAACAATGGAGCCGATAAAGCTCCCAAGGATATTCCTTGGGTCTGTTAGGTCAATAGTCCAGCTTGGGAGGGCTCCTGGGGTTGGGGGAAAGGCGGTCAGAAAGATTCACGAGGTCGCCGAGGTCATCGATTACGAGGTTGCCTCTGTCTACAGGGAAGGCTCGCAGGCCTCTCCTGACGAAATAATGGAAAGAAGCCGTCAGCTTGAGTGGGTAGCCGAAAAGCTCTGCCTTAGCGATGTGAGGTCCGAGCTTAAGGAGAGGGCTAGGTTCCTCGAGTCCATAGCAGGCAGGTCATCTGAGGAGCTCAGGGCTGAGCTCAGCAAGTTCTATACATCAAGATACGGTGATGTAATATGATAAGGCGAAGGGGCTGGCATGATCCAAGGCTCTATGGGCCCGCGTCAAGGTGGCTTAGCCTGCTGAGCTCAATATCGGTTCCATCCTCGGCGCTGCTTGCTGGTACTGCCTTAGTAGCCATCTTCCTTACGAGGCACCCCCTTATCCCTTCGATAATAGGGATCATGGCTATCATGGCCGCAGCCTCACCGCGTGTCGCAAGTAAGCTTCACGCCTATATTGTGTCAAACGGAATAGAGGGCGAGCTGCCCGCCGCGCTCGCCCTACTCATACCTTATGCCGCCTCGGCAAGGGACCTTGCGAACCTGCTGATATATGCCGCCAAGGAGCTGAAGCTGAGGTTTCTAGGCAATGAGGCTTGGAGGCTGAGGGCCCTGCTAGCCTCAGGCATGGATGAGAGGTCCGCACTCAGGTACCTTGCGAACACTACCCCAAGCCACAGACTAAGGGAGGTCATACGAGAGCTGTTAAATGCTGAGGAGCTCGGGGTGTCAAGGTCAAGGCTGGCCTCAGATCTCTACTCAAGGGCCCTTGACATGACGAGACTGGTTTGGGCGAACTACACTAAGGCCGGTGAGGTGCTAGTCGAGGGGGTGATAACAATTGTGGCATCAATAGCGATACTCATTCCTGTTGTAGCGCTTGGAACCGGGCAGGCGCTCCCGGCCTTGGCCGCAGTCGCCGGGATGATCTCTGTTGGAAGCGCCTTAGCGCTAATCATGATGAGGCCGAGAATCGGAGACGTTGAGGGGGGATGGATGGCAGGGGCCGTGACCCTGTCCTCAGTCCTTATTAGCTCCACTCTACTGTCAAGGGGGAGTTTCCTGTTAGCACTTGTCGCGTTAGCGCCAGCCACTGTGTACTCAGAACTTACAAGCTTGGCGGCCGAGAGGAGCCTGAGCGCGGCAATAAGCAGGCTCAGGGAGGCGGCTACAAGGGCAAGGCTAGGGGTATCATTTGAGGAGCAGCTAAAGGCGGCGGCCCCTGCCAGCGGTAAGATAGTAGAAGCCGTGGCCAAGGCCTATAGAATAGCGGGGAGAGTAGGCCTCGGCAGCGCCGTCGAGGCCTTCGCAGACCTGCTTAGCGACGCTGTTCAGGCCGTGCAGTCAGTCAGGCTAGAGGGCACCTTACTGGAGGCCATCTCCGCAGCGGTTCCATCGGTGTCAATCGTCGCCCTTAAGATGATGGCCGTGTACATCACGTCGACTCCGCTAATGGGAACGTTAGGGCTTGTCTCTCTGACCGGTTCAATAGGCGTTATCACGTTCATAGCCCCGCTGGCGCCGCTGCCAGCGGCCGCGCTTCAGAGGGGCAGGAGGCTCACTGCCGGGCCCAGCCTAGCGTCAGTCCTGGCCGTGGCCCTCGCTCTCAGAGCACTTTGACCTAGGTAAGGTCTGTAACGACCCTGGCCTCGTAGTAGGTTATTATGCCGCTTTCGTCAACTATGGCTAGGACTGGCTCGTGCGAGTCTGAAACCGCTAGCCTGCTCCACTCGGCTATCTCAGAGGGTTTGACGGGCCGCCCCTCGCTCAGAACTAGGACTTCAGCTATCCTACTCGGCCTTTCCTCAACTAACAGGGTCCTAGGCCTACGTCCCAGGGCAACCCTCCTGCCCCTTCTCCTGAGGTCATAATATACCAGGAAGAGCTCAAAGTCGAGGCCTAAAGACCCTATAGTGTTGAGGGCCTCTGGCCAATCACCGCGGTCCTTAACGGCGCTGAACGCCCTCTCGTAGGCTTCCTCCTGCCCCTCAGCCAACGTGTTCCTTCACCCTTCTGAGTATTTCAATTAATGAGGCAGAGGCAGCACCAAG
>JBMFIT010000075.1:0-4993 GCA_049974445.1 Acidilobus sp. | reverse complement strand
TTTTCCTCAAATTGTACAGAGCAACGACGTCCCTGTGCCACCTCTCCCCTCCCCCCTCGCAGACCCCAACCCTTGGGGCAGAGCCCCCATCGGGTTGGTAAACGATCCTAGACCCGTGGATCGGGCACACAGAGGAAGTGTAGGAGGGGTTAACTAGGACCATGGGGACGCCGAGCTCCCTGGCCTTCTCAATGATGGCGTTCTTCATTGAGGAAAACGCCGAACGGTAAATCCTCAGCCTAAGTTGTTTATCCTTAATATCCTTAACCATGTGCTCTGGCGTCCTCAAGTGGGGTAGTATCCTTGACCCTATGCTTATGTATGCCATTTATCTCAAGCGTAGGCGCCTCGCTGCCTTCGACTGGGACCAGCTTGTAGTAGGATGACGACCTCACCCCCACCTCATAGCGCCTTCCCCCTCGAGCACGAGATAGGACCTCCTCCGTGAGTGCTCTTCAAGGACTTCCCTCTTGACCTCAAACGCCCTCCCCTCGAGCTTGAGGGCAACCCTGCCCCCAGCCCTACTTAAGATGGCCAGCCCCCTGCCCGAGTTGCCGGTGATAGTCGATCCGTCCTGGGCTGTGAGCGCGGACCTGGACTCCCACGGCGCGAGGATCACACAGTGACAGGGAGAGAATGAGAACGAGTGCAGCTCGTTCAGAGCAGCTCCTGAAGCCTCTTCTCCCCTTCCCTCACCTGGGTCTCCTGCTCCTCTCCCCATTTCCTCCACTCGCCCACTACGTCTATGTCCCCACCTGACCTCTTGCCCTCGCACCGATTAACCTTTATCACGGCGGGCAGCTTGACCATGCTTCCTATCACTACAGCCTCGCCCGGGTTCAGGCTCGGGAGTATGCTGGCCAGGTCCTCGCTCAGCTCCTCGCTGGCGTCCTGGACGTACCTTATGTCCTGTGGCTCCACTATCCTGAGTATTATCTTGTTGTTCGTCTGGCTCAGCACGTCAGGGTCCACGTTCCTCGGCCTCTGACTGACCACTATGAGGCCAACGCCGAACTTCCTGCCCTCCCTGGCTATTCTCGAGGCCCAGTACTTAGTTAGCGTCATACCATGGGCTGGGATCAGGACGTGAGCCTCCTCAATTACTACAAACACCGGTATTGGGTACCCTCCCCTCCCGTGCTTCCACGCCTTCCTCTCGGACAGGAGCCTCCTAAGGTAGTGGCTGACGATGGCGTCGGCGGCGTTCTCATCGGCCTCGCTCAGGTCGAACACGTTGAGCCTCCTTGGCGCTATTACCTTCTTCAGGTCTAACGGGACACCATGACTTAGGACGTCACCGTAATTGTCCCTCACGTCCAATACCCTGTTGTAGGCCCCTCTTGCCCCCTCCTCGTTCATGTCGTTCAGCTTGCCAAGCAGCGCATCAATAAACGTGCGGGAGTCGTCAAACTTGAGTTTGTTGGAGCTGAACTCCTCCCATACCGAGTCAAACGCCTGCCTCAGGGCCCTCTGCTGGTTAGTCGCGTTCTCAGGGACCCTGGCTAGCTCAAGCAGCTCGCTGAAGCTCATCATGAGGGGGTTGATCGCGGGCGGTGACCTATTTACGCTATCCTCGCTGAGCCCGAGGTTGCCGTACTCGCCATGCATATCAAAGATGACCACAGTACCCCGGTGCTTCATCACTATCTCCTTGCTAAGCACGCATACGGTGTTGCTCTTTCCTCCCCCAGTTATCGCCAGCACTGCCAGGTGTCTCGTGAGCCTGTTAACGTCAATGCTGTACTCTATGGACTCCTCGGTCATAAGCGTTCCAAGGGGGACCCAAGGTCTCGCTTTCTCCCTGTTGTCGGCGCCCTCCTCGCCCTTAAATGACGAGGCCTGAGGAGGGCTGAACACCTTGATCAACAGGTCCCTTGATGCCGAGAACACCTCAACTCCGGGTCTCGGAGGAACCTTGGGAAGCTCGACGGAGCCGCGCTGGACGAGGCTGCCCTCCATGCTCAGCCACCTGACGACACCCTTGACATAGCTAGGTGATATTGATGGGTTCTCTCTTATGGCCCTTATGAGGCCCTCGACGGACTCAGGGCTCGTGACGTCCTCGGTCAACAGCCTGTTCCCAGCGGTCACGCTCTCTATCATGCCGAAGACGCAGCCGGCTGGGGACTCAGCCACGACATAGGTGCCGACCCTGGGCACCTCCGAGCTGTCGCTGAAGAGCACAAGACTCGTCCTAGGGGTGCTCTCGCCGACGATCCAACCGAGCCTCCTTTCTCCCTCGCACGGGGACATCAAGCCTTCACACCCTCAGAACTGATCTGCTCTCAGGCAGGAGGTCGGCCCCGAGGGCCTTCAGCACGCTATCCATCTCGGCCTCTGAGACCCTGGCGTTCCTATCCGCTATCACTAGCGCCATCGGGTAACCCTCAGCCGTCAGCGGCAGGGAGGCAACCTTGGACAGCATGGACCTAGCCAAGTTGACCTCGTTGACGCCATCGACTTGATCCCTCCTAAGGATCGCCTCCACCTTGAAGACATACCCTGCCCTCCTAAGCCTAGTGAACGCGCTCAGGACAGCTATCCCCCTCTGGTAGAAGTCCCTAACCCCCCTGACGGCAGGGTAGAGCCTCTCAGCCGACCCAGCGGCCAGCCCGAAGTACTGGGTCACTGAGGTGTAGAGCCTCGCCGTAAACCCCATGTCAAGGTCCCTAAGGGCATGTAACCTCATCTCTATGAGGTGTACGTCAGGTAAAGTTGACCCACAGAAGGATGTGGCCCTGCTAGTCTTCACCACGAACACAGGCGTCGACCCTCTGGCCCATATTGACTCAAGGGCGTTCCTCAACACGATGAGCCTCTCGAGGTTCTCCATGGCATCAAGCCATGAGTTCCCGAGCCCACTCTCCCTGGCCATGTTAATGACGTTGTCAAGGGACCCCTTAGACGCTAACCTTAACAGAAGGTAGGCAGAGAAGGGCCTGACCCTGGAGCGCTCAAGTACCTCTGCCACGCACTCTGGTTCCTCAGAGGCGCAGGTGGCCTCGCTGAGGCCGCCCACGAGGTCCCAGTTGGACCTTAGCACACCCCCAACGAACTCAAGGGCCTCCTGCCACCTTCTGAGCCCAACCCTACCCCATCTTATGGGAGGAGAGCCGTCGAAGAGAGCAATGCCATCCGAAGGGGCTGCCTGAGCCGCTACGTCAGCCTCCAGGACCTGCCTGTAGACCCTGAGCCTGCTGGCAGTCTTGAAGTCCTGGGGCAGGACGAGGCCAACGAAGCCCCTCTCAACGCCTTGCTGGGGTGTGCCGCGCGAGAACCTCGCAGCCCAAGCCTTTATGGCGACAAGCTTGTAGGTCCTCAGCTCCCTCAGCGAGCTGCCTCCGTCCTCGGCCGAGTACTCCTGGACGGCGGTCTCAGCTGGCTCCAGGTGCTCCCAGCTGACCTCGCAATAGCCCTCACGCTCGGCCTCCACGATCCTCGCAATCAGCTCCCTCCAGCTGATTGCAATCGATATCAGGCTCATGAGGTTAACACCTCCCCACAGCTGACGTGAGACACGCCGGACTGGTCCTTCTCAACAGAGCAGACCTTGTCAACCTTATCTATCACGTCCGCGTGATGGGTTATCACTATTAGCTGAGGCAGGCCGCCCTCCTCCGTGAGCCTCCCAAGTATGTCGACCAGCGCCCTCCTCCTTTCGTCATCAAGCATGTCAGTTGGCTCGTCAAGGAGCAGGAACCCTACCTTGGACTGCATTATCCTGCTCAGGGCCAGCACGTAAGCTAAAGACACTACCATCTGCTCCCCGCCGCTAAGCGTTGATATAGGCCTCTCCACGCCCTGCCTGTCGACGGCCCTGAAGTAAAAGGAGTCCCCAGTCTCGTGAACCTCAATCCTGGAGTAGTCTAGACCAAAGAGCTTGAAGACCTCGTTCATCTCGTTCTCGAGGCTGACGAGGGCCCTACGGTAAAGCGCCTTCTCTAGCCTCTCAATGGCCGTAAGCGCTCCAAGGGCGGCGTCAAGTTTGTCGAGAGCCCTGGATAGCGCTGCCTCTTCCTCACCTGCCCTGACAGCGTCAGCCCTAGCCTGATCTAGCCTAGACTTGAGAGACGCAACCTCGTTCACCGCGGCGTCCCTCTTAGACCTGAGCTCCCTCACCTTGTCCCTGAGGCTCTCACACTCCCTGGCCTTGGGCTCAGCGGCCGCGATCTGGGACCTCATGGCTGAGAGCCTTGACTCGAGCTCGCGGACGCGAACCTCGGACTCGGAGGCCTGGGACGTTATGGTCCTAAGGGACTCCTCAAGGGCCCTCAGCTGGGCTACGGCGTCGATGGCCTCCTTCACCTTTGTGATGGCTTCAGCCACGCCTGACGCCTTGGTCTCTGCCACAAGCTTCTCCTCAAGGGCCCTCGCCCTGGCCCTGACAGCGTTGAGCTCCCCCTGTGTTTCGGCTAGTTCCTTCAGGACCCCCTCGGCCTTAGTTGGTGGGCTGTAGCCGCTAGACTCGAGCTTAGATAGGGCGGCGAGGTACCTTGCGTTTGCGCCCTCGAGTTCCCTAACCTTCTCCTCGAGCTCGGAGAGCTCCCTCTCCACGGAGCTCAGCTTCGACCTAAGCTCGGCCTGCCTATCGCGGAGCCTCGCCAAGTCCTGACCAGACGATCTGAGCTGAGACACGCTTGACAGGGAGGCCCTGGCCACGTTGAGGCTAACAGTAAGGGCGCTGAGCCTCCTCGCTATCGACCCTGCCTCCTCCCTCATGGCCTTGGACTCCGCCTCAAGCCTTGAAGACTCCTCCGCATAGTGGGCCGCGAGCTCCTGGGCCCTCTCCGGCAGGAGAGGGGACCCGCAGACTGGACACCTGGCCTCCTTGCCGCCTGACCTGAGGAGCCTGATTACGTCCTGAAGCTCCCTCTGCCTCCTCTCAGAGGCCTCCGCCGCCGCCGCGAGCTCCTGGGCCCTCTGCCTCAGCCTCTCGGCTTCGGCCTCAAGCTCGCTTAACATGGACCTGAGGCAGTCCTCGTCGCAAGAGGCG
>JBMFIT010000074.1:0-5046 GCA_049974445.1 Acidilobus sp. | reverse complement strand
GTTAAGGTCACGACATAGACGCCGTCGCTAAGGAAGTAGGTCGAGGCAGTCACGTTGTAGTAGCCCTCGTTGACGCCGTTGTCAGCAGTTTCCGGTAAACCGTGAAGTTTATATCATTTGATATTATTTATCATTCCTAACCATCTCTTCACGAAAGTTTATAAGCTTCTCCATTACTATCATCATGTAGAAGAGGGCCCTACGGTGAACCCGATGAGCAATGTGAGGGGAAGGATGGGTTCAATGAGGCTCCCCATGTCGTGGCTGGGAGCTCTGCTCCCTAACCTAGGCGTGGGGAGCCGGACAGGGGGTATGAGGACGAGGGGTTGAATACAAATTCATGAAACCTCAATGAAAGTCCGACCCCCATCACCCAGACCGTGCCCCTGTAGGCCCTGCCGTCATATGTTATAAGGTACTCGTAGGGCTGCCCGCCCGTGTAGGTGACCGTCTGGTTCCTTGGGAGCAGCTCAGCAACGACGCCGTCAACCTCAACCCTCTGGGGCGTGAAGTTCCAGCCCGAGCTGGCGTTATAGACGTTAAGTATTACATACGTGTATGACGTGTTGCCTATGGTGAGCAGCGTCTCGTTAACGATCGTTGAGTTGAGGATGAGGCCCCTCGAGAGGTTGGAGTAGGGCTCGGTAAGGTAGACGCCTGAGCCGTTGCCCCTGGCCAAGGCGGCGAGGTATACGGACCTCGCCCTCTCGAGAATCCCCTTCAGCGCCTCCACAGCCATGAGGTACTCGCTGGCATTCACGTGCTCGCCGCTCGCCGTGGCGCTGCCGACAGCGCCCCCGCTCGCAATGCTGGTCGCGTTCCCGCTCGCGCCGCTGGTGGGGGAACGCAGGCTGACGAAGGCGTACAGGGCGGCGAGGAAGACAGCGATGATGGCCATAGCAAGGGCGATAGGCCTGTTCATATTCGCTAAACCCCCTCACCACGGATCTCATCCTGGCACTATATGATTTTCGCCTGGACTAACTGGATTGTCGTGCCGGGCCGTTCCCCACGTCAATTATAAACCCAGCGTGGCTTGAGCCCCTTGAGGAGTAGCCTGAGGTAAAGTAGGGTGATAGTTGACATTATTGTCAGAGGTTTTCTGCGGGTAGGGCAAGGGCTTTACGTTTAAACGTCCCTTCACAGGCCCTTAATTTCCTCTCAAGGGTTGGCGTTGATTACGCACCGTTTAAGGGTCTGTTCCTCATAGAGAAAAGGGATTTTACAAGGATTAAGAACATAAATAGGAAGGTCAGTAAGTTCGCCAAGGAGCAGTTGCTGACCCACTGCGCTATTAAAGCGTTAAGGCTAGGGTTTAACGCTGCGTTAGTTAATCCAAATGGTACTACTAACTCGGAAGAGCACGATAAGGTGATGAGGGAGAGAGGGTTTGACCTTACTTAATATCGCTAAGGGGTTGGAAGTAATTAAGTATAACGAGCAGATACGTAAAATTGTTACAGACCCGCAGGAACATGTTCAACGGGGCAATTGCCATACTTGAGAAGGCGATCAAGGCGATCCTAGGCCCTTAAAACGGCGGCCAGGCCTAGCCTGAAGCGAGTGGGATGCAAAGGTACGCCTTCGGCCCCCTCGTGTCGAGGAGGCTAGGGGTCAGCCTCGGGGTTAACAACGTCCCCTACAAGGCCTGCACGTACTCCTGCGTCTACTGCCAGCTAGGGAGGACGCTCAACCTCTCCATAACCAGGAGGGAGTTTTACCCCTGGAACGAGATAGTAAGCGACGTTGTGAGGGCTGCTAACGAGTTCAGGGGCAGGCTAGACTTCATAACCTTCGTCCCTGACGGGGAGCCGCTCCTCGATAAGAACCTGGGCCGTGAGGTAGAGGGCATCAAGGGGGAGCTGTCGGTCCCCGTCGCCGTCATCACCAACGGATCCCTGCTCTTCATGGAGGACCCGAGGGCTGACCTGTCAGGGGCTGACCTTGTCTCGGTTAAGGTGGACGCCGTCAGCGAGGTTACGTGGAGGAGGGTCGACAGGCCTCACCCTGCCCTCAGGCTTGAAAGGGTTTTGGAGGGGGTCAGGGAGTTCGCCTCCGGCTACAGGGGCAGGCTCCTCACCGAGACCATGCTGGTCGAGGGCCTCAACACGGGCAGTGGTGAGCTTGAGGGCATAGCCTCCTTCATAGAGGCCCTCAGGCCCTACAGGGCCTACATAGCGGTCCCCGTCAGGCCGCCGGCCGAGGGGTTCGTGAGGCCCCCCTCACCCGTCTCGCTGGTCAAGGCCTACGAGGTCTTCAGGGGGAGGCTTGGGGAGGGAAGGGTCGAGCTTCTGAACCTGCCGAGCCCTCCGCCGCCGCCGGCACACGGGGACCCGGCCTCCTGGCTGCTCTTAACGGTCTCAGTACACCCCCTCATGGTTGACCACGCAGTCAGGTCCTTGAGCGCCGTCACCGATGGCCCAGAGCGACTAATCTCGGAGCTCGAGTCCAGGAACCTCATCAAGGTCGTCGACTACCTGGGGCAGAGGTTCCTGGTCGCCTCCTTCAGCCCCACTGCGAGGGGGCAGGCAGAAGGGCGGGG
This sequence comes from Acidilobus sp., assembly GCA_049974445.1. GTDB lineage: Archaea > Thermoproteota > Thermoprotei_A > Sulfolobales > Acidilobaceae > Acidilobus. The sequence continues at coordinate 2,504 of JBMFIT010000074.1, read as the reverse complement.
CGCCGGCTAGCCCCGTTGGGGCGTCGATGTCGACGAAAGCTAGGACAGGCCTCGATACTCAGGGGAGGAGGTCAGCCCTGGGCTTGGCGGCGCCTCCTGGGTTATAGCCACCCAGCTAACGGCAACCCAGCCTGGCACATCGCGGGCCTCGACCGTCACCTGCACGTAGCCCACCACGGAGGTCACGTTGAACTCGACCGAGGCCTCGGTCCACGTGCACTCGGGCAGCGACGCGGGGCCGAAGGTGTCGTTGGCGAGGGCCAGCTCAGAGTAGCCCGGCCAGGCAGGGACGTAGCCGTAGACCACAAGGCGGAGGGTGTCGTTGGGTCGCAGGCCGCAGACCTCTAACCTTAATGTGGCCCTGTACAGGCCAGGCGGGAGGACGACGGGCTCGCCCGAGATGAGGAAGAGGGGGGTGTAGGAGGGCCAGGCCAGGCCGCTTACGTTCACCGGGCCGCGCCGCCCTACCCTCCCGACCACGGGCGAAAGCCCGGTCCCGACGCTTGGCACCTTAACTGAGTAGGGGGCGTAGAGCTCGAGGGGGCCTGAGTAGTTGGCCTCGAGGACCAGGGCTCCCCCCGCCTCCGCCAGCACGCCGTAGCCGTGGGCCAGGGCCCAGTCAGCCTCAAGCAGGGGGTTGAGGCGTGCCGTGCCGTTGCAGGCGTCGCTGTAGTTCTCGTAGGTAGGGGCGCCGTGGAGGGCGTCGAGCACGACGTACCTGAAGGTGTTGTAGGGGGCGCAGGAGGCGCCAAGGAAGTAGGCGTCCGGCCTGGGGGCCAGCTCTGGCATGTTTACCTGCGCGGCTACTAGGTAGGCCGGGACGTCCCTCGGTATGAGGGAGATGGACCCCATGTAGTCGTTAAAGTACGTCATGTTGAATGTCGTCCACCTGGCGAGCTCGAAGTCGTTGAAGGCGTGGGCGTTTAGGGGGCCGTAGGGCTGGAAGAGGAGGGCGGTTACCGAGGTAACCGCCAGCACTGAAATCGCTATTGCGGCCCCTCTCCTCGGGCTGCCACCTGAGAGGGACGAAATCGCCTCGACGGTGCCGAGCCAGAGCGGGGCGAGGAGGGTAGAGGGGTACATGTACTTGAACGCTAGGGGGTAGTGGTAGCCGGGGAACGGGCTTAGGAAGATGAGGAGGAGCCCGGGGAGCAGGGCCGGGGCCCACCTCCTGGAGAGGAGGGGGAGGCCGAGGACAGGGAGGAGGTAGAGGCCCACCGTGAGCACGGCAGCTAGGTAGCCCGGCGCCCTCCAGGCAAGCTGAAGGCTGGAGGTGGACATCAAGAGGGGGACCTTGTAGTCCCCCAGGAGCCAGGAGGGGCCCCACAGCCTAAGGTAGCCGTGAACGGCCTGGGAGACGGAGGAGGCCACGAACGTCCTCACCGCCAACGGCGACGTGAAGTGGACAGCCGTCAGGAAGCCGAGGTTGTACGCTATGAGGAGGAGCGAGGCCACGGCAAGCGAGGCGCCCGCGTAGAGGTCGACCCTCTGGCCAGGGCGGTCCCCCCTCACTGCCCAGGCCGCAAGGAGAACGACGCCGAGCCATAGGGGGAAGACCTCGTAGGGGAACCTCAGGGTGGAGGCGAAGACCATCAGTGGAATGGCAGCGAGCCTTGACCTCCCTCCCCTGAGGTAGAGGTAGTAGGCGGCCATGAAGAGGGTTGGGAAGAGGACCTGCCTGTGCACGTCAAACCAGTTCATGCCGGCCATGGGGAAGTAAAGCAGGTAGGCTGCCGCCAGGGCGAGGGCTGCCACCCCGCTCCTCAGCTGCCTCCTTGCTATGAGGAAGACCGGGAAGGCGCCTGCCCCCAGCCAGAGGGCCTGGAGGATCGCCATGCCCTCGTACACGTGCCTTCCAAGGGGGAGGGCCATGGCATAGATCAGGAGGGCCGACTGGGTGAGGAGGGCGTTGAGGGCCCCAAGGATGCCAGTGTGGGTCGCGTCATAGGCGCCCTGGACCATGTAGCCGAGGTCCGTGACGAGGGCCGCCATCGAGTATATCTTGGCCACCGAGATGTAGCCCCAGGCAGCGGAGTAGGCCGCGAACATCGCTATCAGCGCCAAGGGATAGGCCTTCTCCCTCCTCAAGCGCCCACCTTAGCCTAGGCCGTTGTGTTGCTGTTGAACGAAGGGTTTTACATGCTATGGAGGAGGGCGCTGTGTTATAGACGCTATTGCCCTGAGGCTGCCTCCTGAAGTGTTCGAGGCAAGAGGGGCGGGCCCTCGCCGGACGGCCCCTTCACGCGTGCCTCATTGAGCTGACGTTACCACGTAAAGGCTCGCCATCCCGTGGGCATCGCTCGACCTGGCAAACCTATGTTCATGGCACGTTGAACAGACGCCATGACCCTTGGCCCCCCAGCGTCAATGGCCCAGATGACCAGGGGCTGACCCCCTTCACGTTAGCAGGGGTTCTTATATTGTCCATAAAGGCCCTAGATAAGTGATTACCCCTCACGCCGACGTGCGCTGCGCCCAAGGGGTTTGGCGACGGCAGGGACTTG
>JBMFIT010000073.1:0-5156 GCA_049974445.1 Acidilobus sp. | reverse complement strand
AGTGCCAGCGCCCAGCGGGTGCTATTGCCAGGTTGTTGTCAGGGTCGATGGACCGTCAAAGCCCTGACGTCTCGCCCTCTGTCTTCAGGAGAAGCTCCTCGACCTTTCCCTCGGCAGCAGCCCTTACGTAATTTATGAAATCCTCCTCATAAGGCACACCTATGAACGACATGACGCCGTTAAGGGCAATCGCTGGCACGCTCATGACGCCATACTTCTCGGCAATGTCCATGTTCTCATAGGCCTCGACTGTATCAGCTATTACGTTAGGGTTCCCCTGCTTCCAGGCCTCATAGGCGAACATGTTAGCGAGTAGCGCTGCGTATGGGCAGTAGGGGCATGACGGAGTCACAACTACTTCTATGTGAACCTGACCCTTAAGTGAGGTCAGCGACTTCTTGGTCTCAGGCTCAAGGCCGCTCTCGTTCTCGCTTATCCTCATTATGGTCTCAATGAGCCCCCTGACCTCCTCCCCTGCCGGAGTCCCTGTGTACCTGACAATGCCGCCAAGCATTGTAACCGTGGGAACCCTCTCAACGTTCTGCCTCTTGAACTCCTCAAGGTCCTGCTGTTTCGACCTGCTGAAAACCCTCAGCTCAATTACCTTCCCCCCCTGGCGGACAGGAGCGGCATCAGCTATCGTCTTAATCAGCTTGTAAGCGTCCTCGCAGGTCTCACACTTAGAGGGCTCGTCCGTGAATAGGTCTATCGTGACGGGATTTACCATATAGGCTAAGGTGTCCTTTAGCTCTCTGATGAACTCCTCGTCGAACTCTACTTCAAAGTATCTTCCGGCCATGTCTAATGCACCCTTTGGCTTTATTGGCCTGCCCTGAGTTTTTAAACATGCGTTAAAGATCTAGGAGCTTCATCGCCTTATATAAATGGGATTTATAAGGGCCAAGGGAACCTAAGTCTTGGGAAATTAAGACTTGAATAAGATCATCAGGTCACCATTTCAATCCCCATGCGAGGTTGCGGCGAGGGATGTAATGCCCTCAATAAGGGCCTCGATAGCCTATGTGCTTACGGCCGAGATGCGGCTATCCAAGTATGAGGCCGCTAAGCTCCTAGGAATAACGCCAGCCGCGGTGGCTAATTACCTTGAGAGGAGGAGGGGCGAGAAGTACATAGACGAGATACTCAAGGACCCTGAGATCCTTGACAAGGTTAGGGAGGCCGCCTCCCTGGCGCTCCTCGCCAAGTTTGACCAGAAGGCGTATGTGGACTTTCAGAGGATAACATGTCTCATATGTAGCTCGATAAATGAGGCCGCTAAGGCCTACGGCTGTCACTTCATTAGATTGATGCAGGCAGAAGGCTCAGCTCTTAAGCATTAAATACCCTTTGAAGGAAGATTCTGAAAGGAGGCGAGAGAGGAGCCCCTAAATGGATGAGAGATCAAGGGAGTTCGTTGAGAGCTCTGTCGGGTTGCTGAAGGCCATAGGTGAGACGCAGATTTTGGAATATCCTGGTAATCAAAACCAGAGAAGCATAGACGTCGCCATAAGAGTTGCAGAAAAGGGCTCAGTAATAGCAAAGGTAGCCCCTGACGTGACTGACGTGGGGAAGACCGAGCGGGATGAATTAAAGAGGATCTCTGCAGCGATAGGCGTGAACGCCTTCATAGTCGCTGAAACCAGGCATGGGCAAGAACTTATAGAGGGCGTAATCTATGACGTTGAGGGGGTTAAGGTTATCAATGTTAATACTATCGTAAATGTTATCTATGGGGGCGAGTACCCGGTGATTTTTGAGGATAAGGACGGCTTCAAGATCAAGCTTGATGGCAATCTGTTGAGAGCGCTCAGGCTTAGGAAGGGCTACAGCCTAGGAGTGGCGGCTGAGAGGCTTCATGTCTCAAGGAAGACCATCTATGATTATGAGAGGGAGGTTGTGAGGCCTACTATAGAGATAGCTGAACGGATAATCGAGGAGTTCGGGGAGGAGGTAGCCAAGCCCATCGATATCTTCAACCCAGATGACGACATTTTAGTCGCGAGGGTTTCTAACATTGAGGGCCACCCTGTCGACAGCGGTTTTGAACGAATCGTAGTTGAGAGGCTTAGAATCCTTGGATGGAAGTTCACGCATGCTAGGAGGGCTCCGCTCGACATAGCGGCCTCGAAGGGGAGTTCCAGGGTCTTCCTGACAATACCCCATCCCCACGAGAACTCAAGACCTATAGTTGAGAGAACGGAGAACATGATAAAACTTGCCAAGGCCCTCTCAGGCTCAAGCTATGTAGTAGTGACCCGTGAACAGAAAACCGAGGCGGAAAGGCTCGTCGGAGGCCCTGATAATGTTTTGACCGTCGAGGAGCTGAAGGAGTTGTTGGGGGGTCAACTTGACTTCAAGGGTTCTAGCGATAACAGGGAGACCAGGTATAGGTAAGACGTCACTTGTCCTCGCAATAGCTGAGAAGGCTAGGTCGCTTGGCTGCAGAGTAGGTGGTGTAGTGACCCCAGAGGTTAGGGATGCCTCAGGTTTGAGGTGGGGCTTCAGAGTAAGAGACCTTGGAACGGGCCTTGAGCACATACTCGCCTCTGTCAGCTCAACTGGGCCCAGGGTAGGCAGTTATAGGCTTGAAGTCGGCGCTGACGAGTTTCTTTCGTCAGCCATAGAGAGGGCCTTAAGCGAATCTGACCTTCTGATAATCGACGAAATAGGACCGATGGAGCTTTCCCTCTCCAGTTTCAGGGCCTTAGTAATAAAGCTCCTAGGCAGACCTCCACTCCCAACTGCGGTTACCTTTCATTACAGGCTCCGCTCATCCGAGCCCAGCATATATATCCTTTTGATGAGAGGGAAGGTAATAGAGCTCACTGAATTTAACAGGGGGTCTGTTAGGTCAAGCGTTGATGACCTGACGCGGTGGCTCATCGATGAGGCTTGCGATGATAAGAGAGGGGAAGGCGCTCCTTTACATACCTGACACCAGGCAGGCCCTCACCACGCGTGGTATCCTTGAGCCAGCCTGGCTCGAGGTCTTTTACAACCCAGTGATGACATTTAATAGGGACCTCTCAGTCGTAGTTTCCGAGTCGTTCCTCAGCGGCAATATCACCTTCATTGACGCGATGGCGGGTACTGGCGTGAGAGGGATAAGATACTCACTTGAGCTAGGTGATGTGCAAGAAGGTATAGTTAATGATATTGACCTAATGGCGTACAAAATAATAAACATGAACGTGAGGCTTAATGGCCTTGAAGGAGTGCTGAGGCCGGCCAACAGGGATGTAAATGCCTTGTTGGCAACGCTTAGAAGAGAGCTTGGTCACAGATTTGACCTCATCGACGTTGACCCCTACGGTAGCCCTGCCCCCTACATCGCATCCGCTCTGGGCGCCCTTCATAGAGGAGGCCTGTTAGGGGTCACCGCCACCGACCTAGCCGCGTTAGGTGGATCTAAACCGCCGGCTGCGATAAGGAAATATTGGGTGAACTCCATTCGGCCCCTCAGGCACTTTAGAGAAGCCGCGGCGAGGGTCCTTCTGGGCTACATTGCCAGGGTAGCTGCCTCTCAGGACATGGTGATAAGGCCCGTGTTATCGGTTAGCGTTGACCACTATGTAAGGGTTTTCGTAACCGTTGACGCCGGGGCCAAGAAGGCTGATGAGATGTTAAAGGATAACATTGGGTGCCTAGAGCCCCTCAAAGGAGGCGTTGTTACAATGAGGAGACAGTTCACCGGGTGTGACGGGCCTATCTGGGTCGGCCCCCTATTCGACAGCGAGCTAGTAGACAAGGCTATAAGAACTCTAGACAAGGCTGCGTACCTAGACACCTATCCCAGACTTAAGTCGGTCCTTAATACCATAAGAGACGAAATCGGATTGCAGGCATTTTTCCACCAGCGACTTGACGTCCTATGTTCCGAGCAGAAAAGCGACATGCCAACGCTCGGTGAGGTTGAGGACTACCTACGGTCGCTCGGTTACGCCTTCTCAAAAACCCACTTCTCAAACGTTGGCTTTAGAACCGACGCGCCGCCCGAGGTCCTCTCTCGTTTGTGTTATGAGGTCAGGAGAGGGCCTACTAGTTAAATTTAAGTCAGCGGCAAGTAATACACCGAGGAAGCCTGTGCGTTATGGCGGGGCCACCCAAAGGGCAGAGAAGGCCTCTGATCATAGTGATAGATGAAGATGATGATATAGGCTCAACGCTTGGAACATCGATAGTCAAAGGCTATGATAATGTCGAGAAGGCAGCCCTTGCGTTCGCCATGGCAAGGCCTGAGGACGCTGACTCCAACTCGATATTTGTCGGGCTTAACCTATACAGGAAGCTCGAGGAGGAGGGAAGGGACCCAGACATCATAATAGTGGGGGGTCACCCAAGCAGTAGCCTTCTGGCGCAGGACCTGATCAAAAAGAGGGTCAAGGAGGTCATTCAGGGGTCTAATGACAGCTATGAGCTTTACATAGTTAGCGACGGCCTAGATGAGCTGCTGATGGCAGAAGTTCTGAGGGACGTGGGTCCCATAGCTGGGGTTAAGAGGGTCGTCGTTGAGCAGAGCCTTGGGGTCGAGGAGAGCTATGTCCTGCTGGCAAGGTACTTAAGGAAGGCACTTAACGACCCCAGGTACTCAAAGTATTTCCTTGGTGTTCCAGGTGTTCTGCTTTTTGTCTTTGGCATCTTGACGATATTCGGCTATCTCATGCTATCACTTAAGGTGATCGCCGCCCTACTTGGCCTCTTTATGATACTGAAAGGCTTTAATGTTGAAGACGCCGCCTGGAGGGCCGCCAGATCGGTCGCGGTTAGGTTAAGGGAGAGCAGCCCGCTTCAGCTGGCAGGGCTTGGCGTCCTAGCTGTCACGGTGCTGGCTAGCGCCTATAGCATATACTTCACCGCTAGGTCCCTAGCACCTCTGCCAGTTAAGGTAGGTGTCGTTATTTCGATTGACCTAACAGTGCTAATGATAGGCGTTACCATGTACATACTTATAGCAGAGGTTTTCTTCAAGCTTTCGCATAGGGACTTCGGTCTCTGGAGGGAAGCTGAGGTCCTGGTCACGCTTATAATGATGGCCGTTGGCTTCTACTTCCTTGGAAACACGATAAGCTCCACCCAGTTTCCGTCAGCGATAACTAGCTCCTACGTATATCAGATAGTAATAGGAAGCGGGTTCCTGTTCTACGCGGTACTTGGTG
>JBMFIT010000072.1:0-5450 GCA_049974445.1 Acidilobus sp. | reverse complement strand
GGCGAGACCATCGAGCTTACGTCGGCGATCGGAAGCGTCGCTGTTGGCGAGGACGGGAGGCCTTCAGTGCATATTCACGTGACCGTCTCACTGCCCGATCACAAGCCCACGGGCGGCCACCTGCTAAAAGGCGTGGTGAGCCCTTTGGCAGAGGTCTTCATAGTAGGCTTCGATGCGACCCTTAGGAGAGCCCTTGACAAGTCGATAGGCCTGCAGGCCTTGAGCGTGTGAAAAAGCCTTGAGGGCTTCAGAGGCGGCCCTCTTAGTCATGGCAATTTCCGTAGGAGTGGCGTTCGGCGTTCACGACGCTGTCGCGAAGCTCAAGATGGAGGGCGTTGAGCCCTCCTCCTTATCACTCGCGACCCTAATGGCTGGACTTCCCCTGCTTTCAGCGGCGCTTCCATTTGCCGGCGGGCTTAGGTTGACACCTCTCGCTGGGCTCCTTTACGTGTCCGCTGGCGTCGTTAACTTCGCCTTGGGCAGGACCACAATGTATGCTGCGACGACGGAGCTCACCGCTAGCGGGGCCAGCGTAATGACTGCTAGCAGCGCTGCCTTCTCAGTCCTCATAGGGGCAGCGATAGGTGAGAGGGTGACGTGGGACATAGCCCTTGGCGTTGCGACTATAATCATTGCTGTTTACCTCGCATCAGGCTGGTCAGCCAGGGAGGTGACGAAGAGGGGTGTTGCCCTTGGGCTACTGACAGGGCTAGCAATAGCGCTGTCCGTGGCCATCATAAAGCTCGGTGACCTCATGGGCGGCAGCCCAGGGCTTGGCGTCATTATCGCCTATCTTTCTGGGACCCTGGCGCTATCCCCTAAGCTCAGGAGTGCCACCAGCACGCTAAGGTCCTATCTCGTTCCAGTTGGTGTAATGGGTGTGGCCGCAGCCGCTGGGCAGCTGATGAGGTACCTAGCGCTCACTTCTCTCGGTGTTAACGTAGTCACCCCCCTTCAGAACCTGAGGCCAATAGTTGCCACAATGATGCTGTACGGCCTCGCCTCGGGCGGCACCAAGCGACCTAGGCTCAGGCACTGGGCTGGGGCTGTCCTGGCCTTTGTCGGGGTCGCCTTGGTGTCAGGCCTGGTCTAACCCCTGCGGGATGACCAGTAATCGTATACCCCTGATAGGCCCTCAGCTGACTTGATCTCACCTAGGGAAAGGATGGAGACGACCTCAAGGACGCCAGGCATAGAGGCTATCTCCTCCACAGCCCCGGAGACCTCCCTCTGCGATGGCGCAAGGACCTTCACGAGAAAGTTGTGCGGGCCCGTCACCTCGTGGGCCTCCACGACATAGGGGAGTGACTTTATGCCATCCCTGACCTTTGTGACAGAGTCAGCCCTGACCTTGATTAACATGAACGCTGTAGCCTCAAGGCCGAGCTTAGCGGGGTCGACCCTCGCAGTGAAACCCTTGAGGACGCCCTCGTCAACAAGCCTCTTCACCCTCAGGTAAACCGTTGCCTCGCTCACCTCAAGCTCTGACGCGACCTGCCTCCACGGCTTCCTCCCGTCGGCTTCAAGGGACCTGATTAGCATAACGTCCCTCTCGTCAACCCTTGTCTCGGGGCTCCTCCGCAACTCTGTCACCTCGTGATATATCTCAGCAGCTTGACCAGGAGGTCTGGCCTCCTGGCCAGCGCCTTTGTTATCCTCGCAACGTTAAAGCCTCCGAGAGCTACCTCTTCATGGACCTCGGGAGGCATCGCGATCAGGAACTCCCTCCTCCTGTTAGGCGGCATAGACCTAACCGCCTCAAGTATAGACCTCTGCACATCTACAGACCTCTTCATCCCGAGCCTGCTGAGCCTCTGGATCGGGTCCTCGCCAATCGCCAGAGCCCGACCTGCCTCATACCCTGATATAGCTGATGGCCTTATCCCCTCACCGGTCAGGGGAAGCACAAAGCCGGCCGCCTCTCCGACCTTAACCAGGCTCCCTATGGTCTCGACCCTCACTCCTCCAATCGCAAGTGGCGCCCCTGATACCCCTTTCACCTCAGAGCCTTCTAGCTCAGGGCTAGACCTTATGAAGCCGTTCAGCATCCCCCTTAAGGACATGGCATCGGCGAAGCCACCGACTCCGACCTCAACCTCATCACTATATGGGAACACCCAGTAGTAGCCCAAGAGCCTCGTGTCAAAGTATATGTAAATGCCGTCGAGATCCTGCTGCCACCTTGGCCTTAGGATGGCCTGAAGCGCCGTTATCTTCTCGCCCTTATAAAACGCGGACCCCGCCGCCAATAGACCTTTCCTAACCTCCCTGAGCTCTCCACCCACCCTGACCTGCCCCCTATGGGGGTCGAAGGCTGAGGACATGACAAGCTCAGCCCCCGAGGAAACTATCCACTCTTCAAGTAACTCTTCCTTGTCGACTATGTAGCCCGCACCGGGTAGCTCGACATCGACTGTCTTGACGCCGTCGACGTAGAGGACGGCCCTCCTGACCTCCTGAATCACCGAGCTCCTCGGTATGGGGAGGGGTATATCCGAGCTAGCTGGTAATGCCCTGCCGCACGGCTTGACAGCCAGCCTGCCAAGGGCCTCATAGACGGTAACCCTTTGTCCTGTCCTGGCTAGCGCTGCTGCCGCCGCGGCACCTGCTGGGCCTGCCCCGATTACAGCGAACTCCTCGCTCACGTGGCACCTTATTTTAGTCGCGTGAAGGGTTTCTAAAACCCAGGTGGGGGACAACGGCAGAATGCCCAGGCTTTGACTTCCTTGATCACACGGCCGACATCCTTATAGAGGCAAGAGGCAGGACGCTTGAGGAGGCCTTTGAGCAGGCCGGGATTGCTGTCTACGAGGTGATGACCGATACCAAAAGGGTTAGGCCTGTTGTCAAAAAGGAGGTTACAGTTGACGGCATAGACCTTTACAACCTCTTTTATAGGTGGATAGAGAGCCTCCTCGTCCTAACAGACTCAGAGGGCCTGGTGTTCAGCATATTCAGGGTCTGCGAAGTCTCACCTGAGGGGACAAAGCTTAACGCGATAGTGTGGGGTGAGGGCTTTGACCCCTCAAGGCACGAGCACAGGACAATAGTTAAGGCTATGACCTACTCTCAGATGGAGATCTTCCAGGACCAGGATGGGTGCTGGAGGCTCCGCTTCGTTGTTGACATCTAGTCCTTGAACCTGGTCCTTAAAGAAAGCGAGCACCTATCGCAGAACCTTGCCTCCTTCCTGTCGACACCGCCCAGCGAGTTACTGAAGGACATCACGCAGGTAGGATTATCACAGTGGGCCAGCCCAAGGAGGTGACCCACCTCATGCATTGCCTCCTTAAGGAGCCGCAGCCTGTAGAGCTCAGTTGAGGCGTCGGCAAGAAGCCTCCTCGTATAGACGGTCGCAACGCCAAGGTCTTGGGACGCCAGGCCAAAGACGAAGTTGAGGCCACCCACGTAGCCATCGGCGCTAACGATCCCAAGGGCAAGGAGGCCTCCCTCAAGGGCTTTAAAGAGAGCGCCCCTAAGCCATGAGTTGACGAGGTCAGCCCTGTATTGCATTCGCGACCAGTCATACGCCGTCAGGGGCGGCTGTAAGGCCCACATGGTCGGGTATGTCATTAGCTTCACGGGAAACCTCCTCGGCATCTCATCGGCTAGATACATCACGTCCCTGTGGTCTGCGGCCCCAACAGGCACTATCAGGAGGTCAACCGTCGCCCTCAGTCCCTGACGCCCTAAGCTGGGTACCGTTAAAACCTTAACCGGATAGGGTGTCACCGGCAGTGACAGGGAGTATATCGGCTGACGGCGTGACCGTCTTCGAGATCCTACGAAAAGCAGTCGAGATAAGGCCCTCTGAATTCGCCGCCCTCCACGCCCTGAGGGACGGCCCCTATGGGGTACTTGTTGCCATCATACTGAGCCAGAACTCCAATGACAAAAACACCATAGCGGCCTATGAGGACCTTAGGAGGGCCACTGGCCTAAGGCCGGAGAGGGTCCTTGCTCTTGGAGATAAACTTCGGTACGTTATAAGGAAGGCTGGGATGACAAGGCAGAAGTCAAGTGCTATAAGGGCCCTGAGCGAGCTGGTCATCCGCAGAGGAGAGGAGTTCCTAAAGGAGGTCCCTCCTAATGAGGTCAAGAGCGCCCTTTTGGGCATAAGGGGGATTGGGCCAAAGACCGTTGACGTCTTCCTTTCCCTCTACAGACGCGCTCCCGTCTTCGCAGTCGACACCCATGCAAGGAGGATAGCTGTCAGGTGGGGCCTCGTCAAGAAGGGGACAAGCTACGAGGAGGTCTCCAGGGCCCTCCTTTACTTCTTTGGCCCTGACAGGGCTGACGAGGCCCACAGGCTTGTAATAGCCTTCGGCAGGACCTACTGTAAGGCGAGGAACCCAAGGTGTCGTGAGTGCCCACTGAAAGACCTCTGTCCTTCCGCGGTGAAGTGACTTGGAGGGTTGCCCTTCACTTGTCGCTACAAGCCTCCCCGGAAAGGACAGGTGGGCCCTTGAGGAGTTCATGGACACGGTCATGTCGGCTGATCCACACGTTACGGTCAGGGAGACACGGTATAGAGGCGTGTTCGTTGCCTTCTCTATGAGGGAGCCAGGGCTGCTCGCCTCTAAGTTCCTCGCCTTCACTCACGCCTTCATCGCGAGGGTCTACCCTGTCCTAATGTGCGCGGAGCCCTCTGGGCTGAATGACCTCGTCAGGGCCGCAGCGTCTGCGCTCAGGGGGCCGGTCAGGCTGGAGGTTAGGATTAGGGAACCCCTGTCCAGGATGCTCAGCGATGATTCAGTGAGCCAAGCAGCAAGGGAGGCTGGACTGCAGATCTCTAAGTCCTCAAGGTTCCTTTTAGTTATAGAGTCTATCGAAGACCACCTATTGTCGTCGTATGGCAAGCAGGCCCTCTGCGGGCCCAGGTGCAGGGTCGTGCTGCCTATGCCTTAGCGGCGTCCGGTATTACAGGCAACAGGTCCATTGGCTGTCCATGCCCCCACAGGGAACCCTCTCTGTAAATAAGGCCCGCTAACTTTCGTTAATGAATGGTAGGTACATGACTGTGCTAAGCGGAGGTGAAGTGGGACGCTAGGTGGAAGGATATTCACCGACAGGAGGGTCTTTGAGGAGACCTATGTGCCCAGGACGCTGCCGGTGAGGGATCAGGAGGCCGAGATGCTGCTGAGCCGCTATTACTCACGGTTCCTCGAAGGGCCAGGATCCACTGACGTCACGCTCATTTATGGGTCCATAGGTAGGGTAGGTATCGGCAAGACCACGCTTGCCAAGTACGTTACCATAACGCTTCAGGACAAGCTGAAGGGTAGGGGGGTTAACGTGAGGCCTGTCTACATAAACGTCTATGGATCGCCGAGCCTGCACCAGATGCTGTCAGGGATCGTGAACGAGATAGGCCTGAGCGTTCCCGTGAGGGGGACCGCGGCCATCGAGATACTTAAGGCGATCACCGACTACCTTTACCTAAGGGACTC
>JBMFIT010000071.1:0-5489 GCA_049974445.1 Acidilobus sp. | reverse complement strand
ATGCCTCACCGGGTTACGCGGTGGTCTGGCTGACGGGGCCTATCTATGGCTTCGTCCCCTTCTACATCGGCGACGCCATGCAGGGGTTCGTGGTCGTGCCCCCCGTCCTGCTTTCCCCAGGATCGGCATACCCTGGGGGATGGGTTCTCGTGGCGGGCGTCCCGCTGCCGCCTGTAGAGACCCTCTTCATGCCATCAAGCGAGACGGGGGAGGCCCTGTTCTGGGCCGCGATGTATGGGTCCAACGTCACCGCGTATCTAATGGCCACTAATGGCACTATCGCTAGCTCGGCCCAGCTGCCGCTCACGGGCGAGGGGTACTACATGGGCCTCCTGCCCATCCCTTCGGGGCTCAAGCCAGGGTATTACGTCATCTATATAGTCTCCTCCTACAACTCATCAGGTGCGGGCCTTGTACTCCGCGGGCTCGGCTTTGACGAGATATACGTCGTCCCTCCCCTAACGGCAAACGTGACGCTGGCGCCTACCGCTTCGCCCCTGGGCGGCCCCCTGCGCGTCGAGGCCAACATAACCTACAACAACGGCACCCCTGTTGCCTGCGGGGTCTTCTCCGCGACCCTGATCCCGGCCGCCCTCGCCGGGCTATATGAGAACGTGAGCCAGTCCGTCGAGGTGCCCCTCATGTTCAACCTGACCTCACGTACGTGGATCGGCGAGCTATCGCTGCCCGGGCCCTCAGCTCTCGGCAACGCGACCTACTACGAGGCCCCCTTCAGTGGGAGTGGTACGTTATCGTCACCGGAGAGGACGCCTTCGGCAGCCAGCTGCCGTTCTCAAGGGCCCCCGTGTGGCTTGGGACGAGGGTAATTTACCGGGGGGTTAACTTGACGAGTGACTTCGTCACGTCAGGCGCGGTCTTCGACAACGTTACTATCCAGTACAGCGGCGCCATATCTTGGAGCGTCATGGAGGGGATCGTCAGGGTGTACTGGAGCGACCTCAGCCTCGACTACGTGGACTCCGAGGGCGTCATCGTGGCCTTCCACAGCAACCTCACGCTCAGGTACTCTACAGCGTCAACCGTTGTTCTCGTTGACAGCAGCGCTACACTCTTCTACTCTGACGTGGGCCAGGTAATCGTTGGCCCCAACTCAAGCGTTAGGCTGCTTTACTCAAGGGTAGGCAAGACGGTTAACGCCACCGCCCTGGGGACCGTTTTGGGGAGGCTCATAACCATAGAGGGGAGGGCCCTCGGAAGCCTCAGGGGGATCGCCGTCAAGCAGAGGCCCTACTCTGCGGTAACCTCGCCCCCCACTCTCAACGTGACGCCTATGACGGTTCCTAATACTACAGAGGTGGCAGGCGAGGCCCAGAGGACCGCCGAGGAGGCCCTCTACCTGGCCCTGCTCTCCGTAGCCTTCGGCGTCGCGGCGGTCCTCATCGCGATCAGCGCCAGAAGGCGGAGGTCCTAGGTGGGGCGAGCCCCTTCCTCTCAACCTCATACCTCCTGTAGGCAGCCGCCATGCCGAGCACGGCCTCGAGGGCCGCGAGCGAGGCCACAGTAGTCGATATTGTGAGGCCCGGGCTGGTCTGGACAAGGCCGAGGCCCACTATTGGGTCTAACGAGAGGCTGAGCACAATGGACAGCGCGGCCTCCTCAATCGACCCCCACCTCCTCTCGGGGAACAGGGCCTTCAGGAGGCCGTAGCCGGGGAGGTAGTAGAGGAAGGGCGAGCCCATGACGACCTTTAAGAACTCGACCTGCGGAGGGCTGTGAGGCACTAGCAGGGCCCCTATAACACCGATGGCGACGCCAAGCAGGTAGAGCCAGAACCACCAGCCGGCCGCCCCCAGGAGATATGACTGGAAGTTCTGGGCTGCGGCCGGCCTCATCTCGATAAGTCCTCTCTCCCTCAGCGACGACAGGGCCCTCCCAAGCCTGTCAGGGGGGAGGCCGAGCGAGCCCTCGAGCTCCCAGAGGTAGGACCTGCCCCCCAGGCCCTCGAGCTTCTCCAGGACTACCTCCTCGTCGCCCACTTCCGCCGAAGGGCTCTCCCCTGGGTTTTTAAAGCGTCCTGGCCCCACGCCCAGGGGTAGGCGTGTCAAGGCTGGGGGCCATTGGGTACGCTCTGGTCGGCTTCTCCGCCGGCCTCGGGGTGCTCAGCTACCTTTACCTCCTGGACAGGCCCCTGGCCTTCTCCATGATAGGCCTCCTCGTGCTCGGGCTGACAATGGTCGCTGTCGATGAGCCCTCAAGGCCAACTCCTTACTTAAGTAGAGCCTCACTTGAGGCCTTCGCCTACAACGCCGAGGCCCTCCTCGAGGAGGCGGACGCCGCCGGGAGGGCCATCGTCACCCCGCCGAGGGAGGGCCTGTCTATAGCCTTCGTCCCGCTGAGGGATTTGCAGAACCCGGCCCCGCTGTCGAGGGCCCTCAGCGACGCCCCAAGGAGGCTGTCGGTCGCGGTCGGGGGCGTGAAGGGGGTAGAGCTGCTGATCCCTGCCCCGCCCCCTCCGAGCTCTATGTCGCTAGAGACCGTGATCAGGGAGGCAGTAGTCGAGGGCGCCGAGGCTGCCGAGGCGGTGAGGGTAGAGCAGAGGGGCGGAATCTACGTTATTGAGGCGGTCAGGCCGATGGGACCCAGGCTCTCCCGCCTCGACCAGTCGCTTGGAGGCGTAGAGGGCGCCATCGCGGCGGCGGCGCTGTCGCGATTCATCAACTCTCCGGTTTACGTGCTGAGGTCCTACGCGACACAGGACGGCATAGCTATTGAGCTGGGGGTGGGGTGAGCTGGATTGGACAGGGACAGGGCCTTTCTGGTTTACTTAGCCTCGATGGTGAGTATTATAAACCTGGGCCTCATGGTGTCCCGCGTGACCGACCCAGGACCCTACCTTGGCCTCTACACGCTCATCTACATACCAGGGGCCTACTTTGCCAGGCCGAGGAGGCCCAGGGCGGTCTGGGCCATAGGCTTCGCCCTCTTCTTCGCCTTCGTGGCCTACAGTTCGCTGGTTCTTGCGGGGTGGCTGAAGTGAAGAGGGCAGCCGAGCCCGCGGCCTTCGTGATAGTAGTTGCCTTGACTGCCGCCCTGGCGTGGCTGGGATTTACAAACGCGGGCCAGGCGACCCACTTGACCCCCTATGAGCCGCCGGGACCCCCTTCGTCTCAGATTTTCCCATTGAGCAACCTTGCATGGCTGCTCAGGCTCGTCTTGACATCCTTGGCTACTCATAATTTTACCGTGAACAGCACCGAGTTAACGTCATTAGTTAACGCTGCAGAGAAGAACCCGTTGATCGAGTCTAACCCATACTTGCTCGAGACGGTCCGTCTTACGAACGACACTTACTTCAAACTTAGGGCAGCCTACCTTGACTCGCAGGCCGCCACTAGCGCCTTCTCAAGCGGCCTATATGAAGCCGCTATATATTATGCTAACCGTTCCTACAGTGAAGGTGTTAAAGGGCTTCAGGACCTGAGCACGATGGAAAACGTGGTGCCTCAGCTGTCCAGCGCGATTGGAGAACAGAATGCAAGCCTTCTCACGCAATACCTTGCTAAGGTAATCGCCTTGGCACAAACCTTATTGGAGTATGACCAGCTGATTATTCAAAAGGCGACGCTTTACCTTGGCCTCTCGGTCTACAGAAACGCCTCGATTCATGGGAACATCAGCGTAGTCTTAGTGGCCCCCCGAGAGGCCTGGTTGGGTGAGTTGATAAACCTCAGCGGGGTTGTCGTAGTCAATGGCTCAGCCCCAGCACCTAACGCACTAGTGTCGATCACTCTGCCAGGGGTCCTGGGTTCGAGCAAGGTCGTCGAGGCCAACGAAAAGGGGCTCTTCTGGGCCACCGTGAAGCCGGTCTTCAACGAGAGCGGCCTGCTCTGCGTAGAGGCGCAGGCGCTGGCCGTAGGTAACTATTCTGGTATGACCGCACTATCGACCGTAACCTGCCTGAAGCTACTATACTTTACCGTTCACCTGGCCGTGAACCTGAGTCCCCTCACCCCTCACCCAGGCCAGAACGTGACCCTCACAGGTTCATATCTTGGCCCCTCGGCCTGTTTACCCGCCAACGCGACGGTATGCGTTGCTGGTATTTGCACCCATGAAATCATTAAGGGCAACTACTTCACATACCAGTTCAAGGCCCCTATGGCTGGCGGGACGTACACAGTTGTGGCATCAGTCCCTCCCGCGGGCAACTGCTCCCCTGCCCACGTTGTAGCACCGCTCTATGTCGAGCCCTACAACACAAGCTTAATCGTCAGGTCTCCTCCGCTTTGGCTTGGCCTCCTGCCCATGCCTGTCTCCGGCGAGGTCGTGAGCTCGTTTGGGCCTACGCCTTGGGACGTAGTCACGTTCAATTCGAACGGGCGGAGCATAACCGTGTACGCAGGCGTTAACGGAAGCTTCCACGCCGAGCTTCCCACCCCGCTTGGGTGGAGGGCGAACCTCTCGGCCTGCGCGTACCCCCTTAACGCCACATTTGCACGGTCCTGCTGGAGCTCGGAGGTCACGCTGATCCCAACACCCGTGCTGCTAAGTCTCCTCGTCCCCATCGGCGCGTGGCAGGCAATCAAGACCAGTGGCAAAACCAGGGACCGCACGAGGGCGGAGGTTGCCATGGTTACGCAGCCCGAGGCCGAAGTGATCGCTGACCCCCTCATTCGTGAGGCGTGGGGCTACCTCGAGAGGGCAGCCGGGGTTTCCAGGCTGGAGGCCGAGTTCATGACCGCGAGGGAGCTGGCGGCTAGATCTAAGGATAGGTCGCGGGCCATGTCAATAGCTACTATGATAGAGAGGGCCGTCTACGGCCCTGGCCTGACCGAGGAGGAGCGGGGTCGCCTCAGGGAACTGCTGTCATGGGGGTGAGGGGGCCTGAGGGCGGTTGCCGCGGCCACTGTTGGCATAGCCCTTGCACTCATCACCGCCCTGTTGGCCGGACCTAGCCTATCCAGGCCAAGCCAGCTGTCTAGTGGGTGGGGAGGTATGTCGGCGCTTGCATCAGAGAGCGTGGAGGTCAGGAGCCCAGGTAGGCTGCTGACCAGCGGCTGCGGGGTCGCGGTCTTGGCCGCTCCACAGCTCCCCCCAACTAGGGCTGAGTCAAAATACATGGACGAGTTCGTCAATCTAGGGGGCACGCTCGTTGTGGCTGGAACAGGCCCCGTCACGAACGAGGTGCTCCGATCCCTCGGCGTGAACGTGACCATAGTTAACGCGACAGTCGTCGATCTCGTTGAGAGGGTGAACAGCTCTCTCGAGCTTTCAGTCCCAGTGAGCCTTTCAGGTGGGCTTGAGTCGCTGGTGCTCCTGAACGCCTCCCCCCTGAGGCTGGGGTCAGGGGTCACCGCGATAGGGAATTCCTCCATCTTCGCTTTCACGCTGCCGTTGGTCAAGAACTTGACCCCTCCGTACGTGCTCGTCGCGATGAGGTCCATGGGGCTTGGAAGGATTATTGTGATAGGGTCCCAGTACGCCTTTGTTAACGGCGTCTTTGATTACAACAGGTTCCTATTAAATGA
>JBMFIT010000070.1:0-5628 GCA_049974445.1 Acidilobus sp. | reverse complement strand
CGGAGAACTCTATCGAGGCCTTGGCCTTCACGATATTGATCAGATCAAAGGGATCAATGCTCTCGGGGTCGGCAACTATAGTAACCGAGGCCCTGGCCAGCCTCCCGTAAAAGGCAATGGACGGCGCGAAGTCGACAGAATAACCAACCCTATACGATGTCCGGGGGACAGCGCTTACTATAGCTGACGAGGCCCTGTCCGCGTAGCTGCCAGTCGGGTTCCTGGTCTCAAGCTTTACCTGAACATCCCCTATCCTGAGTATTGGGGTGTACCCCTCACCCGCGCTCACGACCCTGCTGGGCCTGAAGGCGATCATAGAGGAATACCTCCACATGTTGGGGGTCCCCTCGCTTACCGACCACCTAACGTCATGGCACCTGTAGACGAGGAAGCTGCCACACCTTGGGCAATTGAGCTCATCCTCCTCCGCCTCGTAACCGCACCTGGGGCAGACGAGGCTGCAGCGCAGCGACGCTCACCTCACAAGGCTAAGGGGCATAGGCCCCCCTGAGGGCTTCACTATTAACGCGTCAAAGACTAAGGCCAGGCCAATCAGGAAGAAGGACACATGCATGTTTAGGGGCCAGATCACGGCGCCTAAAGCCTGTAGCACGTAAGGGGTTAGGTTATATCTCCTGGCCGAGGGCCAGCCCATGATGACGGGAAGCATCATGGGCGCGTGGACTAGGACGAATATCATGACGACCCCTAGCACGACGGCGTGAACCAATATCAGCACGTTAATTTGAAGGCGAACCGTGCTGATCAATAAGGCCCCGTCGGCCAATAGGGACGCGAAGGCAAACAGGTGGCCGTAGAGGAAGTAGAGCATGCCACCCCTTGCGACAGGGTTCCTCGAGGTCCTGGCCTTGGCTAGGTACCCCCTAGACCTTTCAAACCTGAAGGCTGGCAGCGATGATAGCATGGAGGCGCCTAAGAGCGGCGCGAAGAGCCTCGACCCCCTCACGGCCAGGAGCGCTGACGTTGTCAGGAGGGCGAAGGTTGTCAGCGTGAGGGCGAAAGAGGGCCCGTCGCCGAAGGTAGAGGGGAAGGAGTGGAGCGTCACGGCAAATATAGCCCCAACAGCCTCAACGCCTACGAAGGCGAGGGCAAGGTCAAAGGTGGAGAGGCCTCGAAGGAGCAATAACATAAGTCCGCCAAGGGCCTGCGTATAGCCAAGGGTCAGAATCGAGAGCCTCACGTCAATCCTCTTCAGGGAGAACGCCGTGATCATGGCCAGCGATATTCCCAGTACAACTAAGGAGAGTCCTAGAGATTCAGTATAGCCAAACAGGGAGGCAGCTATCCCACCTACGGCGACCGCCCAGGAGGCGAGGGCAGCTAAGCCCTGGATGGCTGACACAGCCTGGCCAGCTGATGACCTCAGAGAAGAGGACGAGTAGGAGACGGCGACCGCTGCTATGAACGAGGGCAATACGGACTCGAACATGAGCCTCGCGTGGCAGAGGCCCAGCCCAGCAGTGACCACGTACAGGGCGGCTACGAGCTCAGCTATTGAAATGTACACAAGGTACCTGGAGGTCAACAGGGTGAGGCGGTTGGGCATGCCTGAGCACCCTTAACGTAGCTGTATCCAGTCCCCCGCAACGGCCTGCAGGGCCTCAATGCCGTGACGCCTAGCCTCCGCGATAACAAGGTCGCCGCTGCAGTGGAGGGGGACCACCAACCTAACGCCAAGGGAGGTGAGCCCTTCTACCTCTGAGGAGACCTTGTTTACATCGCCCCAGGCTAGGTGTAGGCCGCCGATGACGGCAAAGGGCCTCACACCAGTGTCGTTATAGGCCTTGGCGACCATCCTGGAGGGACCAGGATGAGAACATCCATGGATCGTCACTAGCCCGAGCCCCTCCACGTTTACTGCCAGGGCCTGCTCGTAAGGGGGGCCATACTGCTGTCCTAGCAGGAACGCCCCCGGCGCCAGCTCACCGCCGCTCAGGGCCCTCCTAACCTTCAGCCCCAGCTGCTCAGCCTGCCTCTCAAGCCTCCACGATGAGCCGCCGGGAATGAAGACCTGCGCGTTGACGGCCCGCTTCAGGGCCCCCATTCCACCTGTGTGGTCAGGGTGGTCATGGGTAATTATGACGAAATCAAGGCGGGAGAGGTCTATTCCCATAGCTCTCACGTTATGGTCTAAGACCTCCTGCGACGGGCCAACGTCGACAATGGCCCTCCAGGAGTCTGTTTCTAGGAAGAGTGAGAGCCCATAATTCCCTCTTAGCCCCTCCTTGGCCTTCTCATCAACAAGGACACCGATCTTGAGCCTCGCTACTGCCCTCAAGGCCCTCCTATATAACCTGGCCCTTCACAAGTAAATATCCTTAGGCTGAGGCATTTTAGAACAACTTAAGGTGGCCGGTTATTCTGTCAACCATCTCAGCTGGTGCCGGCCCGACAGCCACGGCCGTCACGGTCCCTGGAGGGAGCTGCGTGAGCCCGGCGTCCTCTATCATTGACGAGGGCAGGCCGAGCTCGGCTGCCCTCCTGTATATTTCCTCGAGCACCTCCCTGCTGTCAACCCTGAGTATAACCTTCTTCTGACCCTGGGCGAGCCAGTCCTCGGCCCACTCCTTCCAGCGGCCCCCCTCCCTCAGCGCCTTCACGAGGGCCTCGCAGGCCGCATGGGCCACCTGGGCCGCTGCCTTCCCTCTGCCCATATTAAGGTCCCTTCTGACGACGATCGCCTGCTTCATCTCGACCATCATATCACCTTTCCCGCGGCAAGCGCGCCAAAGAGGGCTGAGTAGACCCCTGCCGTTATGGGGTCCGTGTTTATCAGGACCTTTACTGCCTTTATCCTTGAGCCGAGGGCCAACTCGACGTCGCTGTAGTCGTGGGACTCCGAGGTGGTTTCCATAAGTACGGCCGCGGCCTCTCTATGCCTCCCAAGCTCCTCTAGGGGGAACGAGCCACTGCAGGAGCTTGACGCGGCGCACAGGTACCTGGCGCCCGGCTCGACGGCAGGGGTGTAGTACGCGGTAAACTCCCTCAGCGAGCTGACCTCGGCAGCCTCACGTGAGAACTTCTCTAGGATCCACTGAGGGGCCCCGTCCAGGGCCTTAAGCTCGGACTCAAGCCGACCCCCCCTGCTGCCCAATGGTCTCGGAGACCAGAGCGCCGAGGCCAGTATCATAGTCATCAGGGGCGGGCTTCCCGAGACTTCAACCCTCTTCAGCTCCCTGTGCCTTGTGAGCCTCACCTCAAGGGCCTCATGCATGCTGGGGGAGACAAGGTATACGTCAGAGCCGAGGAGAATCGCCTCCTCAGTTGCCCTCACCGCCCTGCTGTCCCAGGGCGAGAGGGCGTACACAACTACCTTGGGCACCTCTCTATATGGCATAAGGAGGACGGAGGCCTCGGTGGGGCCGAGGAGAATCGCCCTGGCCCCTGAGCTCACGACCCCTACGTAGAGAACCCTTGCCGCGGGTAGTGCGTCAGAGGACGATATTATCACTAGGTCGCCGCTTAGGTCAGGTTTCGGGAGCACCCTGGCCTGGCTTAGCGCCTTCCGTATGGCCAGCTGGACGTCCTCACTGGACAGCATTCTCTAACGCCCTGCAGCAGCTGCACCTTGATGGGCTGGGGTCACCGGCGAGCTTAGGTATAACCTCATATAGTACCTTCCTGGCCTTTTCAGTGTTCTCACTCATCACCTTGGCAACCTCGGCAGCAGTGACAGGGTGCTCAGCCCACACGTCGTAGTCCGTCACGGTGGCAAGGGTCGCGTAGCAGAGCTCAGCCTCGCAGGCCAGGTTCACCTCGGGGACGAGCGTCATGCCTATTATGTCTGCCTTAAAGAAGTCCCTCCAGACTCTGCTCTCCGCCCTTGTCGAGAACCGCGGCCCCTCTATGCATATGTAGGTCGCTCCCTTGTGCACCCTGTAGCCGAGGCCCTTGGCGGCCTCATAGAGCTTGACAGTAAGGTCATCACAGAAGGGGTCAGCCATGCTTACGTGGACTGTAACTGGGCCGTCAAAGAAGGTGTACTTCCTTCCCTTCGTCATGTCTATGAATTGAGTCGGTAAGACTATGTCGCCAGGCCTCATCTCTTCCCTCAGGCTGCCAACCGCTGACACGCTTATGACCCACTTTACTCCAAGGGCCTTTAACGCCCATATGTTGGCCCTGTAGTTAACCATGTGTGGCGGGTACCTATGGCCCCTCCCATGCCTAGGCAGGAACGCCGTCTTGACACCCCTTATTTCGCCAACTGTTATGTAATCGCTTGGGTGGCCGAAAGGCGTGTTTACCATTACCTCGACAGGGTTCTCAAGGATGCCGGCCTCGTAAAGTCCCGACCCCCCTATGACGCCGATCTGAGCCCTTACGCCAGAGGGCTTGGAGATCTCGAGCAAACCTATCCTCTTTCTGTTAAGGGGCTTAGCATTTAAATCTAATCGGCGACAAGGGCCCTGGGGATCACAATGGTGA
Organism: Acidilobus sp.; assembly: GCA_049974445.1. Lineage (GTDB taxonomy): Archaea > Thermoproteota > Thermoprotei_A > Sulfolobales > Acidilobaceae > Acidilobus. The sequence continues at coordinate 1,179 of JBMFIT010000070.1, read as the reverse complement.
CCTTCGCGCTAGTCATAACAAGTGACAGGGTCCTTCGTGGGGAGGTCAAGGACTCTATAACTCCTCTCGTTGACGAAGCTCTCAAGAGGGAAGGTCACGCCCTGGTCCACAGGGTCATAGTCCCAAATGACCTCTACGCCATAAGGAACGCGGTCATAGATGCTGTTTCGAGGGCAGAAGTGGTAATAGTCACAGGAGGGACTGGGCTCTCGCCGAAGGACCTAAGCGTCGAGGCCGTGCAGCCGCTGGCCACCAAGGAGCTGCCTGGCTTCGGTGAGGTCTTCAGGCTCAAGAGCCTTGACCAGGTGGGCATGGGCGCTATACTGAGCAGGGCCTCGGCCTACCTTATAGGCCGCTCCCTGGTGTTCGTGACGCCTGGAAGTCCACAGGCCGTAAGGCTGGCCCTCGATATAATACTTCCCATAGTGGTCCATGGTCTGGGGCAGACAAGAGGCGAACCTCACCACTAGCTTCAACAAAGAGGTCCTTATCAGCCCCCCATCACGCTTTGGGCTATGCCTGAGTTACGGTGGCCCTCGCCTCGTACTTCTTAACTGTGAAGACTGGACTGGAAGCCGGGAACTGAGTCCTGTCGGCGTAGTTATAGGTGTAGTACTGGGGCTTAAGCCTCTCGACGATAAGCTGGAAGGCCTTGTCAGGCCTTGTGTGGTCACCACAGGTATATGCGTCAACAGTAGCGTAACGGTACTCAGTCCACGTGTGCACGGCTATATGGCTCTCGTTGACGAGAGCGATGACTGAGACCCCTCCCTTCAGGCCCGAGACCTTCCAGCTCTTGATCTCGATTAGGGTAGCGTTAGCGGCCTTAACAGCGTCCAGGACCACCTGACGAACGTAATCTTCGTCATCTGCTACCTCAGGCGGGATACCGTACAGGCTTCCAAAAACATGCTTTCCAATTATGAAATCCCTAACCCTACTATCTTCTCCTTCGCTGGACACTTCTCAGTTCATGCCCTCCTCTAGGGCCGGTGTGGTCCTATTCACTGGGGCTTAATAAGCTATGCGCCTCGCCTTGAACCTATCGCGCTCATGCGATCTCGTTAGTAGTAATCCCCTTTGTAATTGTTTAGAAATTGAGGCGGAGAAGCAGCCAAGACAGCTAAGACCGTGAGACGTATGAAGTAACCCGTTAAAACCCAGCAGACACCTTTGCCG
>JBMFIT010000069.1:0-5734 GCA_049974445.1 Acidilobus sp. | reverse complement strand
CCTCCTATCGCGGCGCAGCAGGCCGGGTGGCCTGACGAGGCCCAGCGCAGCCATATAAATGAGAGCGGCTGTTCTCCACGCGATATGGCCCTGACTAAGGCGTATTTCACGTCGAGTGGCGGCCAGCGAGTCGCGCCTCGAGAGGCTCAGCGCCGATGTCCTCCAAAGTGGGCTGGCGGGGCCTCGCCGCTTACCTAATGCTGAGGAGTGGCCTATAGCCTGACCAGGTCAGGCCCTGCCCTCCTCAGGTAGGCTGCTGCCTCCTCCGGCCTCAATATGTGTATGTCGAACGGGTGGTAGTAGGGAAGGCCGGCCTCCTCCTCGATCCTGGCCCTCACGGCCGACCTCATAACTAAGGACTCGGGGCCCCACACGAGCTCTACGAGAGGCCGCTGACGAAGTGGGTCGCCCAGTTCATAGGGGACTACCCGATGAACTTCCTGCCAGCTGAGCTCGTGGGCGGGCCGCAGGGACTTGAGGCAGGCTTCAGGCCAGAGTGGATCGAGGTAGGCAGCGGGAACATTGAGTGCAGGGTCGACTCCCTTGAGGTGGTTGGAGAGCTGAGGTACCTGTTCTGCAGCCATGGACCCCAAACCGTGACCCTGCTGAGCAGGGAGCCCTATAACGTGGGGGACTCCGTGAGATTCGAGGTCACTAGGTATAACCTATATAGAGAGGGAAGGCTACTCGAGGACAAGCATTGAAAGGGGTTAACGCGCCCAGTAAGGGTGAGGTAAACCTGGCCTGTAGGACCTGCTCTACGGGCCCGTCCTGAACAGCTCCCCTGGGGTCTGCTTTGGTGGCGCGATGCCAAACCTCGCCCTGCCCCACAGCTCCCTGATGTTCGAGGCCCCGGCGTAGCCAAGGCCTGCCTTAACCCCCTCCACGAGGTCAGAGAGGACAGAGAGCACGGGGCCCTTGTACTCAACCAGCCCCTCAACCCCCTCCTGAACCCTCTTGGAGGACCTGGTGTACCTGTCCACGGCGAACCTCCTCTCCATGGCCCCCCTGCTCGCCATGCCCCTGTACGGCTTGTAGGCGACGTCGCCGACCCTTATTGTGGGGGCGGAGGCCTCGTCCGTGCCTGCCAGCAGGTAGCCGAGCATGGCGCTCGAGGCGCCGGCAGCCAAGGCCTTCACTACATCGCCTGACGACCTCATCCCCCCGTCCGCTATTATAGGCATGTCGACAGCCCCGTGCTCGTCAACGGCGTCCCTGACCGAGGCGACCGCCCAGAGGGTCGGGGCGTAGGCGCCCCCGACGCTCGAGGTCGTACATATGGAGCCCCCGGCTATGCCTACCCTGAGGCCGTCGACCCTCTCGACGACAGTGACGGCTTCAACGGCCGCCTCGTAGGTCCCCACGTTGCCCACGACGAAGTCTGCCCTGACCTCCTTGGCCATGGACCTCGCTGAGGCCATGGCCTCAACGTTGTGGAAGTGGGCCACGTCTGTGACTATGGCGTCAACGTACCTGTCAAGGAGCCTCGCCCTGTCGACGTCGAAGGGCGAGACGGCGGCGGCCACTATCAGCCTGCCCTCCCCGTCGAGAGCCGGGGTGACCCTGTTGAGTGAAGCGTCGAAGGTGACCGTGCCCAGGTACTGGGAGCCCTGGATGACAACTGCGACCGTGTCGGAGCCGCTGGCCTCCAGCACGTCAAGGGCCTCCTGGGCCCTCCTCACGTCGAAAGCCCTAGGGGGCTCCATCACGGAGGAGACGGGCCTGCCCCTGCAGCCCCTCAGCGAGGAGGCCCTCACGTGCCCCACGACCGACCCATCGCGGGAGACAACAGGCGCGTCCCTCAGCCCGAGGGACCTGAGCTCATCGTAGGCCCTGGAGCAGTCCCCTTCAGCGGGGAGGTAGACCCTCGAGGTCTGGACGGGAGGGGACTGCTTGACCCTGCTCGCGACCTCGGCCTGCTGCTCCCTCGGCATGTTCCTGTGTATCACGCCTATGCCACCGGCCAGGGCCATCGCGACCGCCATGTCGTACTCGGTTACCGTGTCCATGGGGGACGAGGATATCGGGATTAGGAGCCTGACGTTCCTGCTGAACCTCGTGCTCACGTCAACGCCGCTTGGGTCAACGGGCGCCCTGCCTGGCACTATGAACACGTCGTCGAATGTGAGAAGCCTCTCCGCACCAGATAGCCTTCCCCTGAACCCCATACAGCCTCGCCTCTCCATGGCCTCCCACAGTTTAAGCCTACACCGGCTCAATGGTCGCTGGCGGCTTGGTGGTAACCGCGTACGTGACCATTACGACCTCAGGTACCTCGGAGGCTATCCTGGACGCTATCCTCTGGAGCAGCTCGTGGGGGAGCCTGGCCCAGTCGGCTGTCATCCCGTCCTCGCTCTCGACCACCCTCACTGTAACTACGTAGCCGAAGGCCCTCCTGTCCCCCTTCACGCCTACCCACCTGTCGTCCCCAACTACAGCGAAGGCCTGCCAGACCGAGTCGTAGAGGCCTGCCTTTCTGAGCTCCTCCTCAACTATCCTGGACGCCCTCCTCGCCACCCTCAGCTTCTCCTCAGTGACCTCGCCTATCACCCTGACCGCGAGGCCCGGCCCAGGGAACGGGTGCCTGAGGGCAATCGACTCGGGGACCCCGAGCGAGAGGGCGAGCCTCCTGACCTCGTCCTTGTAGAGGTACCTAAGCGGCTCTATGACCTTGAGCCCCAGCTCGCTGGGCAGCCCCGCCACGTTATGGTGGCTCTTTATCCTGTCAGCGCCTGGCTCACCCCCGCTCTCTATCACGTCAGGGTACGTGGTGCCCTGGACCAGCCACCTTATCAGGGGGTCTGATGACGCGACGCCCCTGAAGGCGTCTGCGAAGAGCCTGCCAACTATTAGCCTCTTCTGCTCAGGGTCAGAGACCCCCCTCAGCGCCTCCAGGAACCTCCCCGAGGCGTCTATGTATACCGGGTCCAGCCCCAGCCCCCTTAACGCCGCGAGCACGTCCTCTGGCTCGCCCTCCCTGAGGAGGCCGTGGTTGACGAAGACCACTACCGCCCTGTCCCCCAGGGCCCTTCTGGCTATTACGGCAGCCGTTGTCGAGTCCACGCCGCCGCTGACAGCGACGAGGGCCTTCTCGCCAGGGGGGACAGCGGACCTGACCTCCTCTATCATCCTGGAGGCGAGGTCCTCGACCTTCCACGTGGGCCTAACGCCGGACACCCTGAAGAGGAAGTTCGAGAGCAGCCTCATCCCGTTGACGGTGTGCCTGACCTCGGGGTGGAACTGGACACCGTAGAGCCTGTCCCCGCGGGCCATGGCTGCTACGTAGCCTGTCCCCTTTGACACCGCCAGGACCCTCCAGCCCTCGCCAACCCTGGCCACGTAGTCAGCGTGGCTCATCCAGACGTCCTCCTCCCTCCCGAGGCCATCGAGGAGGGGGTCCTCCTGGACTACCTCGACCCTCGTCCTGCCGTACTCCCCCCTGCCCCTCTCCACGACGCCCCCGCTCAGCTTGGCGAGCAGCTGGTGGCCGTAGCAAATCCCCAGGACTGGTACGTCAAGCCTGAGGACCCAGTCACCTATGGTCGGCGCGCCGGGCTCGTAGACGCTGCTCGGCCCCCCCGAGAGTATGACAGCCCTTGGCCTCCTTGTCCTTACTAGCCCCTCAGAGGCCCAGGGGTAGGGCACCACCTCGCTGTAGACGCCCAGGTCCCTCACCCTCCTCGATATCATATGGGCGTACTGGCCCCCGAAGCTCACCACAAGGACCGTGTCGTGCTCCTGTGAGGGCGCCCACGGCACCTTACCTCACCTCAAGGAGGGACACATATGACCTCCTGGTTACGCTGTAGAGGCCCCTGTCGGTCACCCTGAGCTCAGGGATCACGGTGAGCGTGAGTATCTGCAGCTGGTTCAGGAGCGCCTCGCCGTCGCACGAGCAGGCCCTGCTCAGCAGGCCCGTCACGGACTCAAGCCTATGGGCCACTTCCTCGGCCGGCAGGTCGCTCATGAGTCCGCCCATCGGTAGGGGGAGGAAGGACTTGACCTCGCCTCTCAAGGCCATCGAAACTCCTCCCCCCGCAGAGGCCACGGCGAGGAGCGCCGCGGCCATGGAGTCCCTCTCGTTGCCAACGACAAGTATGTTGTGGGTGTCGTGCGATACGGAGGACGCGAGCGCCCCCCTCACCTCGATCCCAAGGAGGCCTGACCCCTCCCACTTCCTCCCATACCTGTTTATCACGTGCACCTCCGAGAGGCCCCCCTTGAGCTGGATGACGCCATCTCTTACCATGACGTCCTCCCTCGACTCCGACGTGAGGGGCGAGTCGGGGACCAGGTCAATGACCCTCGCGGTGGCCCAGCCATCGTCGAAGGGCGCGAGGAGCCTCAGCGATGGGGTGAAGGAGACGTCTACCGTGTTGCCAATCAGGCCCTGAGGGGGACCCCTCGGACCGCACGTGGCCTCAGAGCCGTCTATGAGCGTCCTGAGGACCCTCATGCGCGGTCCGAGGGAGTCAAGCAGGACGAGATCAGCGAACCTGCCAGGGGACACAGAGCCTAGCCAGGCCTGGAGTCCAAAGGCAGTCGCTGGGGCGAGCGTGACGGCCCTCAGCGCGTCGACAGGATCGACGCCCAGCTCCACAGCCCTCCTGACGGCACGGTCAAGGTGCCCCTCCCGGACCAGGTGGAGGGCGTGAACGTCGTCCGTTACTATCGGTATGAGGGGGGAGTAGGCTGAGACCAGCTTAGCGAGCCTGTCCAGGTCCCTCCAGCTCGAGCCGTGCCTAACGAGCGGGATGACCCCCCTTGAGAGCCTCTCCATGAGCTCCTCCGGGGACGTCACCTCGTGATCGTTCCTCAGGCCGAGGCTCACGTACGCGTCGAGCTCTGCGCCTGTGAGCCCGGCCATGTGGCCCTGGGCTATCATGCTCGTCGAGCTCTCGGCTGTGAACCTCATGAGCTCCTGGTCCCCCTCAAGGACGGACTGGAGGTCCATGACCTCGCCAATCCCCGAGAGCGCCCTGCCCGCCTGAAGGGCCTCCTCGTAGGATATCTCGGCGCCTCCAACGTCGTCAACCCTCCTGGAGGGCGGCACGTTTGGGGGAGCGAGGAGGAACACCTTGAGCCTGGTCAGCTCGAAGGCCTGGGCCACGGCGTAGACCCCCCTGAGCCCCATCACGTTCCCCACCTCATGTACGTCCACGAAGGCGGCGGTGGTGCCGTGCGACACTAGGAGCCTTGAGAACTCCAGGGGGTGGAGGAACGTGCTCTCCAGGTGGGTGTGGGCGTCTATGAAGCCGGGGGCGAGGTACAGGCCCTCAGCCCCTATTACACGCAGTGCCCGAGACCGGCAGTCGCCGACGCATGCAATCACCCTGCCCCTGACCCCTACGTCGGCCCTCCTGGCAACCCTTGACCAGACGTCCACGACCTCGGCGCCCCTTATGAGCAGGTCCAGGGGCTCCCTGCCCAGGGCGGCGTTGGCGGCGGCCACAAGCTCATCAGGGGAGGGCCTGGGGTCCCTTACAACGGTCAAGCTTACCCGCCTTGCTTATTTTACTTTGAGGGATTCTTCCAGGGCGTATCAAGCTATCTGACGAAGTGTATGCCAGCAGCAAAATTTAACTACCGGTGGACAGATACTAATTTTGGCTGCCCTAAGAACTGGCCCGCCGAGCTACCTCGCTTCCCCAGCCATTCTCGTGGGCCCGGGCGTCTACTAACGTCGCCGAATCGGATGAGGTCGGTGTTACCACGTCCAGCTGAAGCCTGACCG
>JBMFIT010000068.1:0-5741 GCA_049974445.1 Acidilobus sp. | reverse complement strand
TAAGGGACTCGTACGCCCTTGTGGTGCTTGACGAGTTCCAGTCGCTGCTCATGGCTAACAAGCTCACAAACGACGAACTCTACATGCTCCTAAGAGTCTACGAGGAGATCCCGCCTAAGGACAATATAAACAGGCTGAACTTCCTCCTTGTCGCGCAGGACTTCAGGGTCCTGAGCTACATGAAGGAGAGAATACCTCAGGTAGAGTCCCAGATCGGCTTCAAGGTCTACCTTAAGCCCTACAACGCTGACGAGCTAAGGCAGATACTCGAGCAGAGGGCGACCCTTGGACTTAGGGACTCGGCATGGGGCCATTCGATAATTGACATGATTGCCGACTACTATGGCTACAGGGAGGGCGCAACTGGTGGGGCCGGTGACGGGAGCGCTAGGAGGGCTATCCTAGCCCTGAGGATGGCAGCTGAGCTCGCCGAGGCGGAGGGGGCCCTGAGGATCGCTGAGGAACATGTTAGGAAGGCGATAAGCGCCGACGCTATATCAAACGTGCCGCTGGAGGTCATGAGAGCCCTGAACACCCATGAGCTGCTTATATTGCTTGCGATATCGAACCTCATTGCCGTCAAGGGAGGATGGCTCTCGACAGGTGAGGTCAAGTTAGAGTATGAGGAGCTGTCGAAGGCATATGCCGAGGAGCCGAGAAAGCACACTCAGTTCTACGAGTACTTGAAGGAGCTGTCGAACTACGGCCTAATAGAGGCTAAGGTCAGCAACGTGAGCCCCAAGGGCAGGACGACAATGATAAGGCTCCCGCCAGAAATACCTGCCGACAGGCTGAGGGAGGTGGTTGAGTCAATCCTAATGGACAGGACCGGTGGGCCGCAGCCGCGGTGAAGCCCATTGGACCTCGAGAGGCTGCTCTCGAGTAAGGGCAAGGTAAGGGTTCTCAAGGTTTTGCTCAACGAGGGTCAAGCCAACATCACGAGAATAGTGAAGGAGACGGGGCTAAACCATGCTCTTGTGGAGAGGCACTTGAGGGACCTGGTAGACATGGGCATCGTCCAGGAGAGGAGATATGGAAGGATGAGGGTCTTCATAGTTGACCTCAGGGACCCGAAGGTCAGCGGCCTATATGAGGTAATTAGACAGCTCGAGAACCTATAGGTAAATACGTCTCTTTTTTAAAACAGCGTGCTCAGTCGCCCTGAGGGGGCTGTCTTGTTGAGGGTGACGATTAGAAGGGAGACCTTCTACGCCTGCGAGTTCTGCGGCCTCATTTATGAGACACCTGACAAGGCAAACGCCTGTGAGTCGTGGTGTGGCTCGCACGGCAGCTGCAATATTGAGATAGCTAAGGGCGCCGTAGGCTCAATTGGACGCTACAAGGGCCTTAGGATAAGCTCAGCCAGACCTTAATAGTACTCTACGCTCAGTTATCAGCCTACGGGGGTGAATATGCCTGGCCCACATGGTTGACGTGACCATGAAGCCTGCTGCCTTTAGGGAAGCCGTGGCGAGCGGCGAGATTGTCCTCAGTCCTACCACCGTCGAGCTGATAAGGTCTAGGAAAGTCGAGAAGGGGGACGTAGAGGCAGTAGCCTCGGTGGCCGCCGTGATGGCGGCCAAGGAGGCCCCCAGGATGATCCCTTTGGCCCACCCCATACCGATAACGGGCGTAAACGTGTCCTTTGAGTACGGAGGTGACTACGTAAGGGTTAGGGTTATGGTAAGGACAAAGGCTGAAACAGGCGTTGAGATGGACGCCCTGGCAGGTGTCGCAGCGGCACTCCTCACGATATGGGACATGGTGAAGTCCTATGAAAAGGATGAGAGGGGCCAGTACCCTCACACCCGCATTAGGGACATCGTTGTCGAGTCGAAGGTAAAGGAACAGCAGGACTAGCGAATTTTTACTTGCTTCTCCTACATACACCCGAGAGCCTTGAGGGTCCACGACGCCCTTAGAAAGGCTTTCACTAAGTACAATGCTTACGCTGACCCCTTCACGTTGATGGAGCTTGAGTCCTTCGTGATCTCCGCGATCAGGGATGGCGAGGGAAGCGCTGCCCAGAGGTCCCTGACGGATAATGTGAGACTTATACTCGCCAGGTCAGATGACCCTGACCCAGACGGCAAGGCCAAGGCCATAGTTAACTATGTGCTTGAGCTTTGCTACAGAGGCTGCAGCCCTTGAGCCTCTCGAGGAACTCCCTTGCGTCCCTAATTGCGTCGTCTGAGCCGCTGATCATACATCATTGGGACGCCGACGGTGTCGCGTCAGCCGTCACAGCGGCTTCCTTTGCCCAGGGAAGGGCAGATTTCGTGGTCCCGCCGCTGACATACACGCCCTCAGTAGACTTTGTGAGACACGTGGTAACCAGGTCCTCTGACAAGGACCTAATCCTTGTGCTTGACTATAACGCGTCCTCAGAGTTCCTCGCAGCGCTCGCATCGGCGTCTGGAAAGCCTGTCGTTGTCGTTGACCATCACCTCGCGTCATACCCTAGGATCGCAAACCTTTACTATTACAACCCTGCTGCCGAAGGCGACCCAGAAGGCCTTTGGCCGTCAGCGGCCCATTTGCTCGCTGACGCCATAGGCTTCTACGACCCACTCCTCATAGCTATGAGCATCTACGGTGACCTTCAGGACTCGTCGCAAATGAATAGGGTGTTCAGGTATTACATGGAACAGATAGGCCTTGACCCAGTGGCGGACGCCGGAATACCTAGGGGGTGCGCCATGCAGGTGTGGGGCGCTGAGGCTGCCAGCGACCTTGAGCTTCTTGCAGGCCTCCCGGTTGAGCTGACCTATGGCGCTGTTGACCCCTGTCAGGCGTTGCTCAGTGACCCAAGGCTGAGCAATCACAGGATGAGGGCCGAGGAGGAGGTCGAGAGGGCCGTCAAGGAGGCCCTTGCCACAGAGGCTCGGAGGGGGCGCGCGGTGGTCTACACAGTCTCGCTTAGGATGAGGGTCACGGGCATGGTGACCAGGAGGCTTCTTGCTGCCTCAGGGCTTCCTGTCGTCATAGTGCTTGCTAGGGAAGGACAGGGGAAAAGCAAGATTTACGTCAGGGGCGAGATAGGTGACCCCACTAAACTCGTAGCGATCCTAAGGGGCTCAGGCCTAAGGGCTTCAGGTAAGAGGCAACCCTATAACGACATAGTCGTTGTTGACGTTGGCCACGTCAGGGACGAGAGCGCTGTGGAGAGGGTCGTTGAGGCCGTTAACTTGATAGCATAGCCTTCTTGTCGCAAAAACGCCCGCGCTCAGACCATGTCATAGACTGCCGCTGTAAGAATCCTTAGGGCGTTGATTGGGTCCTGCCTGATTACGAACAGGGCAGCCCTGTAGAGGGGCGGCAACCTCAAGGACTCAGATACTATGGTATGATGCCTGTCATAGTCTACCTTCCCAGAGAGCCTGTCAACCAGGCCGCTCTTCGCTGACGCCATAATTATGAGGTCAACGACCTCAGGCCTCTCGTGAAGAAGTTTCGATATCCTATACGTCCTTCTGAGCTCCGACAGGACGCCCAAGACTGCTGACTCGACGGCGTCCAGTGGGCTAATACCCTGAATAACGAGCTCCTCGGCCCTCCTTGAAGCTGTGGACGACGGATAGAGGCCCCCACCAGTAAGAGGCTTGTTCATAGAGGAGGCGTCGCCAACTGCGACAACCCTTCCAGCCCTCACCTTCCTAGGGAACGGACCCACTAGAACTGGACCCCCGTAGGTTCTGAGCGGCCTCCCATCAGGGCTGTAGTATCTTATTGCCTCATCAAGTTTCCTCTTAAGTGCCCTCGGGTCCCTTGAGGCAGTCCCTATTATTGTCGTAGAGCCCAGGACGACATGCCATGAGAAGAAGCCATCTGAGGTCACATAGTCGAACTTGGCTTCAAAGTCAGGGCTTCCACCCGATTCTATCTCAGCGTTTACGCCATAAAGAGCAGGCCCCATGAAGCCTACCCTGAGCCCACGCCTCTGCCTTCCTAAGTAGCCCTCAGCGAGAACTACAAGGTCGTATCTTCTGTTCGTTGGCAATAATACCCCATCAGGTTGAACTCGTACCTTCATATGAGGAAAGAAACGGGCGCCCTCGGACTCCGCCTCCTCGAGCATCAGCTCCTCGAGCCTAACCCTGTCAAGCTTGACTACAGGCCTTGAGGTCCTTACCCTTAGGGAAAGCCTGGGGCCAGATATCACGAAGCTCTCTATCAAGCCTAGCTCTGACCTGACCGCAGGGCTGCCTATCGCCTCTACCGTGGCCTCGGACACGAGGCCCGTGCAGTGCTCAGGGAACCCAACCCTCCCGTGCTCCTCGTAGAGGTCCACTCTCTCGCCTGCCCTCGACATAGCTATCGCGAACATAAGCCCCGAGAAGCCAGCGCCTACAACGGCGACAGCCATATCCTGGCCTGCAAGGTCAGGCCTACGTGCAATACCTATAAATTCAGATGGTGAGGCTGAACAGGGCGAAGCCCTTGAGCTCGACAGACCTCGGCTTCGCTTTTGAGAAGGTCGATTCGTACGCGGGCCCGCTGACCATCGTTAACTTAAGGAAGCTTGAAAAGTCAGGTCTAGTAAGCGTAAGCAGAATGCCGTACTCGATCAGGGTCCTCCTAGAGAGCATTGTGAGGAACTACGATGGCTTCGTCATCAGGGACGAGGACCTGTATACCATCTTCAACTGGAAGGAGAGCGCAGGGAAGGTAGAGATACCCCTCCTACCTGCCAGGGTAATTATGCAGGACCTCACTGGAGTCCCTGCCGTCATTGACCTGGCCACCATGAGGGACGCCTTCAAGGAGATGGGCTATGACCCGAACATGGTTAACCCGCTCATCCCAGTTGACCTAGTGATCGACCACAGCATCCAGGTCGACTACTACGGCACATCCCTCGCCCTCAGGAAGAACATGGAGAAGGAGTTCGAGAGGAACTCCGAGAGGTACCGCTTCCTGAAGTGGGCCCAGAAGGCGTTTCAGAACTTCAGGGTCGTGCCTCCAGGCAAAGGCATAATTCACCAGGTGAACCTTGAGCACCTCGCCAAGGTAGTGTGGGTAGGAAATGACAAGAGGCGTGGCCTAATGGCTTACCCGGACAGCGTCCTCGGCACTGACAGCCACACAACTATGATTAACGGCCTAGGCGTGCTTGGCTGGGGGGTCGGAGGCATAGAGGCTGAGGCGGTCCTGCTAGGACAGCCTTACTACATGTTGGTCCCCCCCGTAGTTGGCGTAAGGCTGGTCGGAAAGCCTGCGGAAGGCATTACTCCGACCGACATGGTCCTCTACATAACTGAGCTCCTGAGGGGGAAGGGCGTTGTCGGCAAGTTCGTTGAGTTCTTCGGTCCAGGCCTGAAGTACCTCAGCGTCCCTGACAGGGCCACAATAGCTAACATGGCGCCTGAGTACGGTGCGACTATGGGGTACTTCCCGGTTGACGAGGCTACGATATCATACCTGCTAGCCACTGGGAGGGATCCTAAGCACGTAATGTTCGTCGAGGAGTACGCGAAGAGGGTAGGTCTCTGGTATTACCCAGACGCCCCTGAGCCCGACTACTCTGAAATTGTTGAGGTAGACCTAGGCAAGATAGAGCCCGCCATAGCCGGTCCAGCAAACCCCGAGGACAGAATCCCACTGGCCCAGGCCAAGTCCAAGCTTGAGGCCATAATCAACTCCCATGCCACCTCAGCTAAGAGGCAGAGGAAGACGTCAGTGCTGACACCCATGAAGAGGGCTGGCATAGGGCTTTACCTGAAGAGGGACTACTGGAACTC
>JBMFIT010000067.1:0-5889 GCA_049974445.1 Acidilobus sp. | reverse complement strand
CCCCGGGTAATAGATTGATAGGGTCTCAGCGATCGCCGCCGTTGACGCAGGTACTATCAGGGTGTAGCCAAGGAAGGCGCCCCACCCGTTGATTAGGCCGGCCAGGGAGCCGTTGCTCCTGGCGGGGTAGTACGCGACGCTCCCCGCCCTGGGCCACATGGTGCCGAGCTCGACGAACACCATGGCAGGGGGGAGGAGCATCAGGAACGCGACCGGCCACGCCAGGACGCCCGCAGGGCCGCCTTCGCCGAGGACCGTCACGGGGATATAGGCGACGGCTGGGCCAAGTATGGCCCCGACCGTGAGCCACACCAGGTGCCACAGGCCCAACTCCCTCCTATACCCTGCCATGGTGGGTCGGGGGTGAGAGGGACCTGTCCCATTTATGTTTTCCCCTCGGGTGTCACACAACAAAACCTTTTCTGGCCCTCTGCTTGTTCAGGTTAGGGTACCCGTCAGGTGAGCAGTTTCCTAAAGGCGTGGGAAAGCCTATCTATACAGTTGTTAGAAAGCAGACATATTTTCGTGGGAGAAACAGGAAAAGGGAAGGGTGTCCGAGTTGGCGCCGGAGACGGGCGTTAGGCACGCATACCTCCTCGACTACGGCCTCATGCAGGCCGAGTGGGGCTGGTTCCTCCCAGACCCCGCGACCTACTCGCAGAAGGACAAGCCGAGGAAGTGGGTCGAGTTCCCCATGGCAGGGGCGCTCATAGAGCACGACGACGGCTGGATAATGATAGACTCAGGTCCAAGCCCGGAGGCGGCCAAGGCTTGGCCCAAGGAGTCCTTTGAGTCGTTCCCGGTGGTCAGGTTCACAGAGGAGAACGTGTCGGTGAACCAGCTCAAGCAGCTCGGCCTGAGGCCCGAGGACATAAGGGCGATAATATTCACCCACCTTCACCTTGACCACGTGGGGCAGGCTTACCTCTTCAGGGACACCTCATTCCTGATCGCCCACAGGAGGGAGCTCGAGCACGCCCTCGTCCAGATGTGGGAGGGCAAGTTCGGGGCCTACGTGCCTTCTGACTTCGAGCCACTCAAGGGCGCGAAGTGGGTTCTGGTAGACGAGGGGAGGCTCGAGATACTCCCTGGCATAGAGGTCGTCCACACCGGAGGCCACACGCCAGGCCACATGGTAGTTGAAGTAACGGCCCCCAACGGCGACGTCTGGTACTTCATGGGCGACTTCTTCCACATGCCAGAGGAGTTCCAGGCCGAGAGCAAGGGATGGCTCCTCTTCAACGGCGAGCAGTTCGAGTCCTTCACCAGGAAGATGAAGTTCTGGACGTCATCGAAGAGGGTCCACATGTTCATAACCCACGACCCGACGAACTGGCAGAGGTTCCCCAAGCTGCCGAAGTCCCTGTTCTAAATCAAGGGATTTTAGAGGGCCCTCTCGAGGTCCTTGTATGGCTGCCTCCACTCCCGTTTGCCCCTACGCCCTCACTCCATTCATTTCATGACCATTCATGGTCGAGCGTAGGGACTTAGCCCTCAGCCACTTGCCTAGCTTAACGGCAGGCGGGCCATGGGACTCCTTCGAGCCCCAACTTTAATGTGCCTCAGCGAAGGAAGGGGTGGGTTAAAACAACCTCACGTAGTTGTCCAAGTTGGGTCTATCGTCACCTCTAGGCCTCAGAGCCACCGAACGCTACGACCAGCCTGTCGCCCTCGCCCAGCGCGAACTCGTCGAGCAACCTGACCCTGAACCCCTTTGGCGCTGCCCCAAACGAGGCCTAGACCTCGGTCCCGTTCACGTATACCCCTGCTGGCCTTGGGAGGCCAGTAATTAGCACTGACAAGGTGAACGACAAGCCTCGCCCCTTCCAGGGGCGAGGAGGAGGTCAGTTCGAAGGAGCCCGTCCCGACGCCTCCTACCGGGACTCCGAAGAGCTGCGAGGACCTGTAGGTAACTCTCAAGAGGGATCCCAGGCGGAGGGGCCCCCGCCCTAAATAGTGTTAGGGAAGGGTTAACACGAAAAAGGGCTCACTTCAGGAAGGCGACGGCCGCCCCTATTAGGAAGCCGACGAATATGACGACGCTCGTGAAGAGGGGCTGCAGGACGGCAAGGTAGGGGGCCAGTGACTTCAGGGCCTCCTCGATGGTCGTCAGGTTGGCAGTCCCGCTTGCGTAGGCCCTCGCGTTGAGGTAGCTTATCTTCCACACGTTGAGCAGGTCCCCAATTATGAGCACGAGGAAGAAGCCGAGGATGTACTTTATCCCCCTGAAGAGAACGTAGCCGGCAGCGAACCCGAGCAGGAACTCTATTATGGTGACGACTATTGTCATAGGTGACGAGAGGCTGATGCCAAGCGCCTGTACCAGGCTCAACCTTGATCCTCTATCAAGCGCCAATGGAAGATAATAAGCCTGAGGGCCTGATGAAGCCCAAATAGGGGCAAATACCCCGGCGCCACAGCGCCTTAGCGGTAAACCACAAACCCATGATCCGCCCTGAGGGAGCCCTCGCCCCTCAGGGCGGGGAGGAGGTCAGCAGCACGGTCCACTTGTACTCCATACCGCTGGCCTGTGGGACTTATCTTGATTGTAGACATATATCCTTCCTAGACTAGCGTTTGCCCGCCCGGCTCATGAACGAGACCGCCGCGCCTAGCACCATGACCCCGAGGCCCACGCCCTGCGGGGCGCTGACAGGCTCACCGAGGGCACCCTGGATGACCGCTATGGCAGCGGGGGCCGCGTAGCTCGACAGCGTGGCCCTTGGCACGCTAAGCGAGCCCATGAGCCTTGTCCAGCTCACGTACCCAAGGGCCGACGAGGCGATTGAGGCTAGGAGCCAGGCTAGTAAAATCACAGGCCGTAAGGAGGGCCGTGGCCCGCTGATGCCGAAGGCCAAGGCCGGCAGCGTGGCTAGGCCTGCAACAAGGAGGGACGCCGCGTTGAGGGCCACCGGGTCCTCCTCGCTAAGCCTTGCGTAGTAGAGGCTGTAGGACGCCCACGCGACTGTGTTGGCGAGCGTGACTGCGACGCCGAGCTCGCTCCTGACGCCATGTAGGCTTGAGGCCGCGTATATAGCCACGCCAGCGGCTCCGACCGCCGCCCCAGCGCCCTCCCAGGCGTCGAGGCCCCTGCCAAAGGCGATAGCGGCTAGGCCCATTGCGACAAAGGGCATGAAGTAGTTTATGGCGGCCGCCGACGCGGGCGGCAGGAGGAAGAGGCCTAGAAGCCAGAGGGCCGCGCTGGCCCCCTGGAGGATGCCTAGGATGACAACGTCCCTGCTCGGTCTCACGCCCCTCCCGGAGACCGCTTCGAGGATGGCCGAGCTCCCCAGGAGGTAGATGGGCAGGTAGAGGAAGGGCCCCATGGAGCTAAGCACGACCTTTGTTGTGAAGTAGAGGCCCACCTGGCTCATCGTGTAGGCCGCCAGCCAACGGCGCCACTTCAGCCTCATGGTCTAGCCTTCGATGTAGCTTGTGGTAGCTAAATTGGGAAGTAAAAACGTTAAACCAGTCAGCCGCCCAGAGGCTTCTCCCTCAGGGCCTCAATACTCGAACCTCTTGCCAGCTTCATAGCCCCAGTAGTAGAACACCAGGGATGCAATGATAAAGATCACGTTGTCATAGGGGAACGGTATCACCCTTATTCCCGTGTTCCCAAGGTATGAGATGGTCATTGTCACGGCCAGGTATAACGGCAGCCAGCCGCCCACTATTAAGTCCTTGGCTGACAGCCTCAGGCCCCTGAAGTGGAAGTAGAGCAGGAAGACGAGCCCAACTAGGACTGAGATGCCTGCTGGCTCCACCGAGCTCCAGCCTGACCAGTATATGAGCAGGCCGCCTATGACGAAGGCCAGAGGCGATATGACCTGATAGGCTGGCACCCTGAACGGCCTGTTCTCGCTGGGGTACCTGCTCCTGAAGACAGCGACACTGACCGCTAGCGGGGCGTAGGAGAACACGAAGGCGTCCACGAGGACCGAGAATATTGAGGCGAAGGATGGGAAGAGCAGCAGGTATATTATTGACACAATGAAGATCAGCAGGTTTGATATGTGGGGGACGCCCTCCTTGTTGAGCCTTGAGAACACCTTTGGGAAGTACCCGTCGTAGGCGGCCAGCGCGTAGCCGACCCTTGAGGAGCCGCCGAAGTATATCAGGGCGTCAGTGTAGGAGGCCAGTATAGTGCCAACTATCATGAGGAACGCGAGGACGCCAAGGACGCCAGCTGAAAGCTTAACCGAGGTCAGGGCCGTAATGTATGGGTATGGGAGGTTCAGCAAAGACCCCCACTGCGTCGGGCTTGATATCACGTGGTCAACAATGCCAAGGAACGCGACGCTCTCAATGAAGTATATGGCGAAGGTTATAAAGAGGGCCGCCAGGACTGCCTTAGGTATGAACCTGCCGGGGTCCTTGACCTCCTCTGAGTAGTTGACAGGCTGCTTGAAGCCGGCGTAGGCAAGTATCGTCGCCATGACAGCCGTTAATAGGCCGGTCACCCCGAGGCTGGATGGCATGAAGCCGCCAAGCTTGGGCGGGTTGAAAGGGCATGCCTGTACTGATGAACGACACGCCGCTGGGCTTAGGCATCGCGCGTTACGAGCGGAGGGCCGCGATTCGGCTATCCTTTGCCCCATGGGCATATGTCGATATTAAGTGTCACCGCCGTCCCTTGAAGAGGAAGGCATGAGGCTGAGGCGGCAGCTGGAGCTCGTGGAGTCCTACTACAGGGACTTCCTCGAGCTCTGGCGCAGGGGCGAGCACGTATATGCCGTGGAGAGGGCGGCCCAGCTCCTGATTCAGTCCCTCCTTGACCTGGGCGTCATGCTAGCCGTCGAGCTGGGCAAGAGGAAGCCTGAGACCTACAGGGGCGTCGCCTCGCTATTGTCTGACGTTCTGAAGCTCAGCGATGATGACAGGGCCTTCCTCCTGGGGCTAGCGGGCCTCAGGAACGTCCTGGTCCACGGCTACGCCAAGGTTGACAGGCGCCTAGAGGAGGGGGCGTTCAAGGAGATTGAGGCGAGGCTCAGCCCCATCATAGGGAGGCTTAGGGGGCTTGACCTGGTATCAGGTGACCCAGAGCTCTCACTACAGGAGATCGCCAGCCGACTAAGGCCTGTCTTTCAGAGGTGGGGCATCAGGTACGCCATCCTCTTCGGCTCCAGGGCGAGGGAGGGGGGCGGGAGAGACTTTGACATAGCCGTCTCGGTCAGGCTTAAGAGCGCCCTAGACCTTGGCCGGATGATAGTTGACAAAGCTGAGGCCCTCGGCGTCCACGAGGACCTAGTCGACGTAGTCCAAGTGGAGTCCGCCGACATAGCCGTGGTGTTGACGCTCCTGGGGGAGGGCAAGGTCATCTATGGGAACCCCGATCTCGCTAGGGACGAGCTAGTCAGGAGATACCTCGAGTTCCTCGACATTAACTCCTCGCCCTAGACCTTGGCCGGGCTATAGGCTAGGCGTGCCCGTTGCTCACCAGCCTTAGGGCTTGATGGCCTCCGGAAACGCCTTTTTGGGCCTGGATGCGAGTTGGCCGGGGGGACTGGTGGGTGCAGGCCTCTGCCTCTACGGCACCGTGCTCAACTCAGTAAACACTGTCGAGGCCTCCATCAGGAGCGTCTACAGGCCCGACGCAGAGATCGTCGTAGTTGATGGAGGGTCAAGGGACGGGACCTATGAGAAGCTTATGGAACTGGCCAAGGAGTACAACATGAAGGTCTACCGCCTCCCTGGCTCGAGCAGGGGCGCCGGGAGGGACTACGCGCTCAAAAGGTGCCCAGAGGGCAGCTACGCCGTGGCCGTCCTCGACCTGGACGATGAGTACACAACCTACTTTCACCGGTATATAGACTGGGCCGTTTCCCTCAGAGGGCCTTCCCCGGCGCCCTTCGTGGCCCTCAGGGAGCACGCGATCGCCAGGGGCGGCTG
>JBMFIT010000066.1:0-5928 GCA_049974445.1 Acidilobus sp. | reverse complement strand
GAACACAAGGCCTGGGTCACCGACCTCCCAGGCCGCCTTTGCTACCCTGTCAAGGACCTCTCCCGCGTTCACAACGGCCTTAGGTCTACACCTCCTCCACAGGTCAGGCAGGTCACCGCTCAGGAGGCCTATCATCTGAGGGCAGTCCTGTGGATCGTACAGGTTCCACTCGCGTCCTTCAAGGGCTGCCATCATGAAGGCGTCATGAGTTCCTACGCTTATGTTGAAGTTCTCAAGGCCCCCACCGACCTTGGAGTCTATGAAGCTTAGCAGGTCAGAGTGGACGTCATGTAGGAGGCCCATCATCGCGGCCCTCCTTCTGCCGCCCTCCTTTATTACGTCAGCTACCTGGTCGAAGAGCCTCATGAAGCTGACCGGGCCACTTGCGAGCCCGCCCGATGAGAGCCTTGAGCCCCTCGCCCTGAGGGGGGTGAAGTCAAAACCAGCTCCGGCCCCTGTCTTGAATATCCATGCTGCTGAGTTGAGGGCAATGAATATAGAGTCAAGGTCGTCATCGACCGGTATGACGAAACAGGCCGCGAGCTGGTGGTACTTGGTGCCTGAGTTCATGAGCGTGGGGCTGTTCGGCATGAAGCGCCCTGAAGCCATTAGCTCGTAGAACTCCCCCTTTACGTCCTCAGCCTTGCCACCGAAGCTCAGCTCAGCTCCGGCGACAAAGGAGGCGACGCGCTCAAGCATCTCGTTTGGGCCCTCGATGGCATGGTCTTCCTTCCTAAGGAGATACCTCTCGTAGAGCAGGTTCAGGCCTACCCAGCTGGCCCAGGCCTCAAGGCCCTCGAGCCTTTCCGGCGGCCTCAGCCCCCTTTCGCTGTAGATCATGGCGAGGACGAGCCTTCTGGCGGCCTCCTCCCAGCTCGGGTCGAGGAGGGACCAGCTGGTGAAGGTCTCTAGTGCCTTCCTATAGGTCTCCTCAGGCGACCTGGCGCCTAGCCTCAACAGCTCGAACTCTATCTTGGAGGCCTCGAGACCAGCATGCCTAGCAGCCTCCTTGGCCCACGCAATCACGTCAGACCTAGTAAACCCAGGCAAGGCCAGCTCTCACACGTATAGACCTCAACTAACTGAAATATCTCTTATCTTAGGCGGGCCGGGTTTTTGCCGTGGGGAAATAAAGGGGATGCTAGGGATTAGCATGCTTTAATAACGATGACGTCTATAGTACCTCTGAGGGATGCATGTTCGATTATATCGTGGTCGGCGCTGGCGTAGTGGGGCTTTCCACCGCCTATCACATAAAGGGCATGAGCCCTGGCTCAAGGGTTCTCGTAATTGACAAGGAGGACAGCGTGGGGGCTGGCGACACGGCTAGGAGCGCTGCTGCCTTCAGGGCTGCATTCACCAACAAGGTTAACCTCCAGCTGGCGAGGGGGTCGATAGCGTTCTATGAGAAGGTCCAGTCAGGTGGCTTTAACTTAGCCGCGCTAGAGATAGGTTACCTCTTCGTAGTCGACGAGAGGTCGCTTCGGGCGGTCAGAGAGGGGGCTGAGGTTGCGGCCTCTGAGGGGGCTGAGGTTGAGGAGATCAGCTCAGAGAAGCTTGAGAAGTCAATGGGGATGAGGGTAACCCTCGGAGGGTCTGAGGAGGCTGAGATGCTAGGGGTAAGCGATGTGGTTGGCGGCTACCTCTTTAAGAAGGCTGGCGTGCTTGACGTCGAGAAGCTCGTTGACTACTATTACAATAAGCTGAAGACGATGGGCGTCGAGTTCTCACTCGGCGATGAGGTCAAGGAGTTTATCATCTGGCCCAGGAGGCCGCTCGGCATTGAGGGCGAGCCATTCCCATGGGAGGACCTGAGGGTGAAGGGGGTCAGGCTCGCTGACGGCAGGGAGGTCGAGGCCGCAAAGAAGGTGATATCAGCCGTCGGAGCCTGGAGCCCTGAGCTTCTTAACGCGATCGGCCTTGACTCTTTCAGCAGGCCTAAGAAGAGGCAGCTCTTCGTTGTCAAGGCGCTAGGAGACCTCGGACCCCTGCTCAAGGCCGAGGGCTTCAACAGACTAGGCTACATGCCCTTCACGATACTTCCGAAGGGGGCTTACGTGAGGCCAAACCCGCTGGAGGGCACCTTCTGGGTAGGCATGGCTGACGAGCTTGGAAGGCCGTTCAGGAGGGAGGATAACCCACAGCCTGAGGAGAGGTTCTACACCTACGGCATACTTCCCGTCCTGGCTACCTACCTCCCGAAGTTCCAGCTCAGGTACCCAGACGCTGCGTGGGCCGGGCACTACGACATGAGCTTTGACGGCCTTCCGGTTATCTATGAGCCGTTTGAGAGCGACCTAGTTATAGCCGCGGGCACCAGCGGAAGCGGCGTCATGAAGGGGGACTCAATAGGTAGGGTCGCCGCCGGTGTCGCCCTCGGCAGGGGCCTTGTTGAGCTAGGTGACGGAACGGAGATCGAGACTAAGCTATTGGGCCTGGAGGGCAGGTCAGTCCAGAGGGAGCTGCTGGTGATATGAAGTCCAGGCATGTCAGCATACTGCTAGTCACGTCAATGAGGGGGACGGCTGAGGTAGTAGCGCAAGGGCTGAGGAAGCTTGGGCACAAGGTTGGCGTGATTGAGGTCCCGGGTCTTCTCTTCAGGCCTCCAGACCAACTTATGAGGCAGATAGGATCCGCTGTGAAGGGCTATGACTACGTTATACTGCCCGGCACATACCCTTACGACCTAAAGGGCGCGGGCAGAGGGCTCCTGAAGGGCCCAGAGGGGCTTGGACTTCTTCTTGACATAATAGAGTCCTATGGGGTAGACGTGCTTAGCCCCAGCGAGGCCTTTGAGAAGGCTCACCCTGACCTGCTTGAGGGGCTCGCGTCCCGGAGGCTGTCTGAGCTAAGGACCAGGACCCGTCCAATACCTCAGGCCCCTCCCCCGATAACCGTCATCAGCGAGGTCCCGGTACCCAGGGCGGCTAACATGAATTACGTCGAAGCGGCCGTGTCCTCGATGATAGCTGAGGGCGCCGACTATGTAGTCCTCTCCCCTCTTGACATGAGCGTAGGGGAGCTGAGGGGGCTGTCTGGCCACCTCAGGGGGCTGTTGCCAGGACTTTGGCTCGGCGTTGATGCAGGCCTTAGTACCCTTAGGAGGGTCGCCGAGGACTATGATCTCCTCCTTAGCGTGCCAGCTTCATCTGCGGCAGAGGACCTCTCCTGGGCTTCCTCAAGGGAGGTCGTTGTCCTGGTTCGGGACGATGACGTTAAGCTGGTAGAGGCCATTGAGAGGCAGGCAGAGAGGTCCGGTGCAAGGCCAGTGCTTGACCCGGTCGCTATGCCATCACCGATGCCAGGGCTTGCGGGCACCCTAGCCAGGCTTCAGGCCTTGAAGGACCTTAGGCTGGCCAAGCTCATAGGTCTCAGCAACGTAGTTGAGCTCATGGACGCTGACACCAGCGGCTCCGTTGCCCTCCTCACCTCGCTCTTTGCCGAGCTCGGAGGCTCCGCCGTCCTGGTTGAGGAGGCCAGCCCTAAGGCAAGAGGCCTGACGCTTGAGGCGAGGGCGGCGGCCGACATGGTCTCCCTAGCGCTACTCTGGGGAAAGGCGGCTAAGGACGTACACGTTTCCCTCCTGAACTCAAAGCTCAAGACGAGGGAGGTTAGCTCAGGCAGCGTGACCGTGAGGATGGTTGGTTTCAGCGAGGTTGAGCTGAAGGCGAGGACCGGGTCATACCGGCTTAAGTGTGAGGGCCCGTGCCCGCTGAGGAGCCTCCCTGACATGCTTGACAGGAACGAGCTGGCAGCCGCGACAATAATGGTCTACAGGGCCTGCCTGCCATGGTCCTCGAGCTGGAACTGTTAGGGCTAACCCAATAGATCCCTCAGGAGCGTGATAAGGCCTGCCGTCAGGGCCGCGTTCGAAGTGGCCTCCGTTAAGCACTTAAGGCATATGGGCGTGACGGCAACATAACCCTTCTTGACTAGGTCCACGTCGGTTCCCTCCTGCTCTCCTGTGTACGCCTCATCAAGGTTGTCGGTTCTCCACCCGAGCACGTGGTAGACGCCTTCCTCCTCGCCGTTATAGATCTCGATGTTTGATATTAGTGCCATGGACGCTATCCTTACTCCCCTGGGATTCCCCCTAGGGAAGTTAAGCAGCACTATGTCAAGGCCCTCAGGGGCGCGAGGGTTCCTTGACAGCCTCTCGGCCACCTCGGCGGTTATCATCGCCGCTTTCCTGATGTGGGGCTTGTCATCCTCGCCGATCCCCCTAAGTACGGCATAGCTAGACGCGACGGCCCTCACGCCGAGCAGTGCGGCCTCGATTGCGGCCCCAATAGTGCCGCTCGTGAAGAAGTCCGTGATCCCCATGTTGGGACCGATATTAATTCCACTGATGACAATATCTGGCTTCTCAGGGAGCAGGGCCTTCAATGCGATCGCGACCGCGTCAGCAGGCTTTCCGTCAATTGCCCACGCCCCCTTCGTTCCCTCCAACTTAACTGGTGTCACCTTGACTCTGAACGAGTTGGACTTCGCAGCCCCGCTTACCTGGCTTCTAGGGGCTACGACATATACCTCAAACTCTCTCGTCGACAGTTCCTCTACCAGGTACCTCAGGCCAACGCTATCAATGCCGTCGTCATTAGTTATCAGAGCTCTTGTCACTGGGTTCAGCACCTGATGGCAAACAAACGATTGGGGTTCGCAAAGTTATAAACCTTTGCGTGCTCACGCTTAGGGCCATTTAAGCAAATATGCTGGTTCTGCCACTGAGCTAGTTGGGCAGTAAATGGGGGCCAAGGAGCCGTTTTACTTCAAGAGCTACGACAGGGTAATTGGCGTCGCCCATGACGAGGTCGAGCTCCTCAACGAGATGGAGAGGCTGTCAGGCGTGGACCCCAGGGCAGTTGAGTACCACATAATCCAGGGCCACATGGCCTCCTGGCTTAACTACATAGGAAGGGACGACCTTGCGCCTCTGCTTGGGGCCAACGTGGGCCTTCAGCAGGCGATCAGCCTGCTCAGGGACTCCCTCGCCGGCGCCTCCGACGAGCTTACATGCCCGCTTTGCGGCTTTCGGGGGAAGGTCAGGGACTTCAGGCTAGCGAGGGCCCCCTGGAGGTTCGGCAACTTCATCGGGAGGACCCTGGCTTGCCCAAGTTGTAAAGGGAGGTTCAGGTTCTTCTACCCCATCAGGCAGGGGCTGAGGCCCTTCACGATACCGAGGGGGAAAGGTCAGGAAAATCCTTAAAACCCGCACGCTAATGATGTTGACGGCAGGGGCCCGTAGTCTAGACTGGTCAGGACGCCGCCCTCACACGGCGGAGGTCCGGGGTTCAAATCCCCGCGGGCCCACATCTCTGCGCTAATCCTATTTCGCGTCATTAGCAAGAAGGCCGGGGAATAGCGCCTAGGGATCTCAAAGCTCGTCCCTCAGTTTGACAAAGTGAAGAACAGGCCTTCACCCCTCAGGGCGGGGAGGAGGTCAGATAGAGGGTCAGGATCCGGCAAGTAAAAGGAGGGAGAAGCTGGCCGACGCTATAGCGAGGAAGAGGGGAAACCAGGGCAGGCTCTTATATATCAAGGTGCCTGCCACAGGATACATCCACAGGCTGACCAACATGTTGACGGCGTTCATAATAGCGAGGGACGCCGTCGATGACTCCTTTCCAAACCTCTCAACAACGTGGCCGTAGTAGACGCTCGTGGCCCAGTTGATGGTCAGCCCGTTGATGAACGTCATTGCCAGGAACGCCCAGTAAGGCCTCAGCAGGAGCCCTGCGTATGTCAGGGACGACAGAACCATCAGCTCAACTGTGATGGGGGCGCTAGGGCTAAGGCCTATAGTCAATGGTATCAGGCCGCCTACGGCCCCTCCTATGAAGGAGAGGGCCGTGAGGGCCCCTGACCAATAAGGGCTTGCCCCGAAGGCGAGAGAGGCGTAGTAGGGAAGGAGAGAGCCTAGCGCGTAGC
>JBMFIT010000065.1:0-5936 GCA_049974445.1 Acidilobus sp. | reverse complement strand
CCTCCAGCGACCCAGCTTGCCTACCTGAAGGCCGACCTCAATGCGAGGCTCGGCGACCTGATTAAGAACGCGGCCCAGCTGGCAGGCGTAAGGCCGCAGCAGGCCGGGGCCAGCGCCGGGTGAGAGGGGCGTACCAGGTACCCAGGTCCCTTACGGCTGTCGCCGAGGCCCTCATATCACTAGGGGGCTGTCCAACGCTTGATGCAATAGCGGGGGCGTCAGGGTTAACGCAATCGAGGGTGAGGCTGTACCTAGAGGAGCTGGCCCCCTCAGGGGGAGTTGAGCCCCTTGGCGACGGGGCGTGCGTGGTCAATAAGGCGCTCCTAGTGGCGTACGCGATAAGGCTTGGGGCCGACCCGACGAGGCTGTCAAGGCACCTCAGCTGGAGGGACTTCGAGGTCCTAGTCGCGACAGCGCTCTCGGAGGCTGGCTTCACCGTCGTGAGGGGTCTGAGGCTCCCCGGCAAAGGAGGCATGGAGATTGACGTGACTGGGGCAAAGGGTAGGCTCGGGGTCGCCGTCGACTGCAAGAGGTGGGCGTACAGGGTCAGCTCGCCCTCAAGGATTACGACCGCCGCCAGGGCCCAGAGGGTCAGGGCTGAGAGGCTAGCGTTAAAGTGGGATGAGTTCGGGCTGCCGCCCGTGAGGGTGATAGTCCCCGCGCTCGTCGTGCTCAGGGAGGACCTGCCAAGGTTCGCGGAGGGGGTTGCCGTCGTCCCGGCGCTCGCGCTTAGAGGCTTCATAGAGGAGCTCGACTCCGTCGTAGGCGAGGTCGGCGTGAGGGTCGGCTAGCGGACAGGCTTCTCCATCAGAAGGCCATCCTCATCACCGTAGTAGTCGGGCAGGGCCCTCACGACCTTATAGCCAAGTCGCTCGTAGAGCCTCCTCGCCTCATGGTTTGAGGCCCTCACCTCAAGCCTGAGCCTGTCGGCCCCCATCCCCCTGAGCCTCTCCTCCAGGGCCCTCATGAGCGCGGTCCCTATGCCCCTCCTCCTGAAGGCTGGCCTGACAGCGATGGAGATGACATGTCCCACGTGGCCCCACTCAATTAGTCCTACAGCATACCCCAGGACCTCGCCGCTCTCCTCAGCTACGAGCGCAACGGAGCCCTCCAACGAAAGCAGGTAGAAGATGACCCCAGGCCTATACCTCTGCCCAGGCGGGAAGGACTCCTCCTCAACCTTAAGTATGCGCTCGAGGTCCCCAGAGGCAGGCGTCCTGATGACCACCATAGCCAAGTCCGATCTCCCTATGCGGGCTTAAGACTTGTAATTATGGGGGGTAAGGGCGCGCTTGCTGAAATCTTATTTGGAAGTTTAATGTGCTGGGAGTGACTTGAAGTTTTTGATGCCTTGGCTCATAGCGCTCAGGGACAGAGTGAAATGGGGCCCATGGTACTGAGCCCCGCCCGGGGCAACCAAGACCCACTGCCCGTGCTCATCGCCGTGGGGGAAGTCCGCACCCTGGGCTCAGCAGGCACCTTAAGGTCGTAGTGCGTGAGGGCGGGCCTAGGCCACATAACTTCACCGCCTTAGGGCGAACATTATGAAGGTCCCTATCAGGCACCCGGCCGCCTCCAGGGCCCCTGGCACGAGCGCTGTGACAAGGGGGATCGTTATAGTTGGAATCCCTGCGACCTCGGCCGCGGCGACGGCTTCGGCGAAGGCTGGGGCCCCGACCCCCAGGTAAATGAGGACCCTAATCAAAGAGGCCAGGGCGCCGCCGGCTAGCCCGAGCAGCGAGTGAAGGTACCTGTCGGCGAGAAGGCCTGCCGCGAGGCCAGCTATCACAAGGGGCCACCAGAGCCCTGTGTAGGTCAGGCCGAGGCCGAGAGCTAACGAGACCATGAAGACTAGGGCGGCCCTATGCGCGCTCAAGCCCATCACCCCGGCTCCATGGTCAGGAACGCCATTACCTCTCCGGGCTGGAACGAGGTTGTGTTTGGCATGAACAGCAGCGGCAGGTACGACATTGATGTCCAGACGGGTATGTAGCTGTCATAAAGCGGCGAGGCAGGGTTCTCGCTCTGCCCTCCGGGGTAGACGCCGTAGCTGTCGCTGAGGTTAGCCAGGTTCGCTATGAACGTGAAGCTCTGCCCGCCCGTCGCTGGGCTAGCCGGGAGCGGGCCCCCTCCGCCGCCAGAGGCGTCGTTAAGGGTGAAGTAGTCGCCGCCTATCGGGGAGGGGCCGTAGCCCAGCGCTGATGCCCCAGTGAGGCTCGGCCAGTAGAAGCCGTAGAAGTTGGCCCAGGTGAAGTTGCCATCTGGGAAGTAGCCGTAGAGGAGCTTCATGGCCTCAATCGTGGAGTTCACTATGAGCTGGTCCACGCTGCCGTTGTATAGGGGCCACCCATCACCCGTAACCAGCATGTGTATTATGTCCTCGTCAAACGACGGTATGCCTGACGTGTTAGGCCATGAGCCTCCCGCAGGGCCAGGCCTGAAGTCGATGAACTCGGGCCAGAGGCCCGTCCTGTTGAAGAGGCCATATATCACGTTGAAGTATATCTCAGAGTATATGTAGAACCAGGCAGTGGCCGCCTTCGAGCCAGGGGCCATGGTGTAGTTCCAGCCCTGGAGCGCCTGGAGCGCCTCCCTGGCGTAGGGGTTGGGAGAGCCCTCCAGGGCCTGTATTATCCTAGGCGTCGTCCAGGCCGCCGCTAGGTCGGTCTCGTTCCACTGGAGCTCCATCATGTCCTTGACCGTGACGTTGGTGTGGCGCTCAAGGTAGTCGTAGACGACCCAGGCCCTCGTGCCAGGAGATGGGGTCATGGAGTCGCCGAACCAGTAGGGGTAGGCGGGCCCCACCTGCCTCTGGTTGGAGCTGACTATGAAGCCTGTGGCTGGGTTATAGGATTGAGGTACCATGTTGAACGGTATCCAGCCCGATACATACTCCTCGCCGTCACCAGGCATTATCGCGTCTGGGCTGTAGGGCAGCGAGCCGTCCCTCACGGCAAATATTGGGTAGGCCCCAGCGCTCACGTCCCCTATGTTCTCCGAGTCCGCGTACGCGAAGTTCTGGTATGGGGCTTTCCAGTTCTTCAGGGCCTCAAGGAACTGTGTCCAGTTCCTCGCAGTCGCTATCTCAAGCAGCGCGCCCAGGTCATTGCTGTACACGTTGCCCAGCCAGTACATAGCTATGGCAAGGCCCTGGCCCTCGGCCATTATTGGCCCCCAGTTAGTCCAGTTAACTATTACCTTTCCAACCCTGTAGTGGACTATGGGATGCCAGGAGCCGTTGAAGTAGTAGTCCGTCGCGTTTACACTCTGGACGAGGAAGAACGTCCCCCACGATATGGCCTCAACGTCTGTCAGCGTCCAGGCTATGTGATCGTTGAAGCCAATTACGACGGCCGGCTCGCCGGGTATTATGACCCCATAGACGTCGAACCCCGGTGCCACGAGCTGGGCCTGGATCCAGATCATGGGAAGCGTGAACGATAGCACGGGTCCCCCGACCAGTATAGGGTGCCCAGTCGCCGTCCTGCTCCCAGCCACGACCCACTCGTTGCTGTGCTCAGGGGGCCAGTGGGTGATGAAGGGTGGGTCCCACTCCCTGACTACCTGGTACGCGAGCTGGGCAACCGTTGAGTTAATCGGCCATATGTTCATGGCCTCCCTTGCGACTGTCTCGTTAGGCGGCCCCTGGTAACCGGCGTAGTAGACCTGGGGAATTGGCGGGAAGGGGGGCACGAGGTAGTTGGTGAGGTTGCCCATCTTGTAGTAGAGCAGCGAGAGCACCAGGGGGTCGTCGCTGAACTCGAGCCCCTCAACCATGTACTGCTGGACGAGGAAGGAGTCGACGGGGGTCCAGTTCTGGGGCCTATAGTGAAGTAGGGTGAACATGAACGGAAGCTCGTGGTGGGCCTCGGCGAAGGCTATGTAGTCGTTCACGCCCTGCGAGAACGCCTCAAGCGCGATTACGGTTAAGTTGGCCATGGAGTTGCTCCTGGCCAGGGCCAGGGTCTCGTTCCAGTCCATCTCAGCCGTAATCAGGTTACCTATCCTTATCTGGAAGAGGTCCGCCTTGAGGTAGGACGGACCGAGTATGGGAGAGAGGTTACCGGCTGATGCCCTCCTCAGTATGTCCATCTGCCAGAGCCTGTCCTGGGCCTCTATCCAGCCTAGGGCGAGGAACAAGTCGTGGAGGTTTGAGGCGTAGATGTGATATACCCCGTACTTGTCAACGACGACACTGACTGGGGCCTTCAGGCCAGAAAGCCTGAGCGTCTCTGACCTTACGACGGCGTTGAGGGAATAGCCGTAGACGCTGCCCCCGGGGTTGGCGGCGCTCAGGAGGACAGAAAGCGGAGGCGTTGACGAGGCGAACGCGATAAGGGCCAATATGACGATCGCGGCCCCCAAGGAGGCATAGTCAACCTTCCTCAAGGCATTTCGCCTTCACTGAATCCTAAAGGACTGTATACATTGTTGTCCGCTTGAGTTGTTCATTACGCCCTGAAGAATAAAGCTTAAATCCCACTGATAATTAAGAACCAATACTTCTAAGAATTTGTAAGATAAAATCTGTAATCTACTGTAGTTGCACTAATAGTTATTAATGAAAAATTCTAATCATTATTTAAAAGGGCCAAACAAACGTAATAGCTTAAATTTATGGTATACATATTGTTATACAATTGGTGACCTAGTTGTCGACCAAGGTCAGCTACTTCCAGTGGATGCTGGACGTCCTCTCCAGGGCAGTCAAGATGGCCGGCCTGCCCTATGAGCTCTACAAGGTGCTCAGCAGGCCCGAGAGGACCTGATGGTCAGCATCCCCGTCAGGATGGACAGCGGGGGCATTGAGGTCTTCGAGGGCTACAGGGTGCAGTACAGCAGCGCCCTAGGCCCCTACAAGGGGGCATAAGGTTCCACCCAGAGGTCGACCTTGAGACGGACATGGCGCTGGCCCTCGGCATGACACTGAAGAATGCCCTCAACGACCTCCCCTACGGCGGCGGCAAGGGCGGCGTCAGGGTTGACTATAAGAGGCTGTCACAGGGTGAACTAGAGAGGTTAAGCAGGGGCTACGCCAGGGCCATAGCCCCGCTGATAGGCGACGTAGTGGACATCCCCGCGCCTGACGTAGGGACGACGCCGCAGATAATGGCCTGGATGGTCGACGAGTACAGCAAGCTGAAGGGCTACAACGTGCCAGGCGTCTTCACGGCCAAGCCTGTCGAGCTCTGGGGCAACCCAGTCAGGGAGTACTCAACAGGCTACGGCGTTATCGTCGCTGCGAGGGTTGCGGCCGAGAGGTACCTAGGAGGCCTCGAGGGGAAGAGGGTCGCAGTCCACGGCTTCGGCAACGTTGGCCAGTACTCGGCCCTCTTCGCCCAGAAGAGCGGGGCCAAGGTGGTGGCTGTAAGCGACACCTCAGGCACCGTCTACGACCCCAACGGGATCGACGTTGACCTCGCCATGAAGGTCAAGGCCCAGACAGGCAAGGTGATAAACTACCCGAGGGGGGAGAAGATCAGCGACCCGAACGCGGCCCTCTACGTCGACGCTGAGGTCCTCATCCCCTCGGCCATAGAGAACGTGATAACCATTGACAACGTCTCAAAGGTCAAGGCCAAGCTGATAGTGGAGGGGGCCAACGGGCCGACGACGCCTGACGCCGAGGTCGAGCTCTACAACAGGGGCGCCGTAGTGGTCCCAGACATCTCGGCCAACGCCGGCGGCGTCGTCATGTCTTACCTTGAGTGGGTTGAGAACCTGCAGTGGTACTGGTGGGACGAGGAGGAGACGCTTAAGAGGCTTGACGCCATCATGGCAAGGAACGTCAAGAGGCTGATAGACGGCTACGAGAAGCTTAGGGCGGGGAACCCGACGGCCACCATGAGGGACGAGGCCTTCATCCTTGCGCTAGACAGGATATACAGGGCCATGAAGGCGAGGGGCTGGCTCAGGGCCCCCTTGCTTTGTCCTTC
>JBMFIT010000064.1:0-5984 GCA_049974445.1 Acidilobus sp. | reverse complement strand
TAGCCCGCGGGGCTCATAACCCCGAGGTCGGTGGTTCAAATCCACCCCCCGCTATCACCCTTGCCCTGCTCAGGCAGCGAATATCGACTCCTCGATCACGAACTTCCTCCTCGAGACCTCCATCAGGTGCCTCGTGAACCCAAGTGCGAAGAAGGTTACAACAAGGCCAAACAGGAGGGAGGCGTAGGCCGCTAGGGCTACGTTTCCCTCGGCCGTCGCCACGTCTATCACCTTGAGAATCCCGTGGGTTACATGGAGGCTCCTGTCCCCAACTATGTCGGGCCAGTACTCGCCGATCATGAGGCCCCCCCATGCGCTGTCGATTGTTGAGGTGAGGCCCGTCACTATGTAGGGCAGAGTGCCCGGGATTATGACCTTCCTCAGCCTCGTAAAGAAGCCCATGTTAAGGTTCTCTACAAGCTCTATGACCTCAACAGGGAGGGCCTTCACGCCGAGCCAGTAGGAGTAAAAGATGTAATAGAACGTACTTATGAAGCCGAGGAAGACCACATAGAGCTCATTAGTCAGGGGGCCTGACAGCCCCGCCACGAAGGAGTACGTAGCAGCGAACAGTATCGGGAAGTAGGTGGGTGCAGGCATCGCTGAGAACGCCTGTATGACCGGGACCGCTATGACCTCGGCCCTCCTGTGGGTGGCGAGCCAGTAGCCAATGAATAGCGCGATTATAAACGAGGTGATGGCTATGAGGGCGACCCTCGCGTAGTCATAGGCTAGGCCCACAAGTATCGGCATTGTCTGAGAGGTGAGGTACTCCCAGGTCTCCCTTGGAACTGATACTATTACTGAGAAGGCCCCGTAAGCGACCATGGCCAGGAGGAGGCCGCCCACAGCCTTGAGGACGACGTTGAGCACACTTTCACTAAGTTCGACCTGTCGCTCGGTAAACCGCCTTAGGGGAAGGACAGAGTAAAGGGGGTCTACGATAACCTTCCCCCCAACAGACCTGATACTCCTAAGCCTTCCTGCCGTGGCCACGTAGAAGCGGCCGACGGACCTCCACCTGCCAGGCCCCCTCCTTCGCAGAGTCAGCGGTGACTCAACGCCGTATTTGGCAACGGACCAGATGGCGAACCTCCTGAGGATGATAACAAAGGTGCTGATTACTGTGAACAATATGAAGAGAGACTCGTAGACATAGTTGTAGAGGCCCTCCGAGGTCAGCTCACTCAGGAGCGAGCCGATCCCGAAGACCCTGTAGCTCGATATGCCTATGCTGAAGACCTCGCTCACCGTTATGTAGAAGAAGGCGTCGGCGAAGCTCGGGAGCAGGTTGGCCGCGATTCTTGGGACTGAGTATGGTATGTAAAGCTTTGCCATCTTTGAGAAGAAGCCATACCTGAGGTTCTCCACGGCCTCAATCATAGGCAGTGGAATTGTCTTGAAGGCCTGGTATATGCCCATCCAGATGTTCCATACGACTGCCGTAAAGACGAGGAAATCGGCCGCCAGCTCAACGCCGAGGTAACCCCCTATCTCCCTTACGAAGAAGAGGAGGGCAACTGGGAAGAAGGAGATCACAGGGACCGACTCAAGGACCCCGCTGAGGCTGACATATGCTGACTCGAAGGCCCTGCTCTTGAGGGCAAGGTACCCGAAGAGCCAGCCAGTCACTATGGATAGCGCTATGGTCAAGAACACCCTGCCAGTGGTGGCAAGCGTGGCCAGGATGGCGAGCGCGACAAGCTGTAGGGGGGTCATCAGGTCACGCTCCTCTCGCCTTTTCTGCAGTTATGTAGTCGTAGAGGAGGTCAGTATAGTAGACAAACTTAGGATCCTTCTGACTGCGAGGCCTCGGCAGGTCGACCTTAATCTTACCCACTACTGTGGCCGGCCTGCCGTTCAGAACGTATATTACGTCGGCCAGCTCAACGGCTTCTGCCAAGTTATGGGTAACCATTACGACGCTCTTAAGGGAGGTATTAACGTTAAATAACATGTTATAGATCTCGTGCCTCAGGGCCTCCGCTGTCAGCTCGTCGAGGTGCGAGAACGGCTCGTCCATCAAGAGCACGATAGGGTCGGCGGCCAGGGCCCTTGCTATGGCGACCCTCTGCCTCATGCCTCCGCTGAGCTCCTTAGGGTAAAAGTCCTCAAACCCCTTGAGGCCCACTACCTCGATCATCTGAAGAGCCACCTCCATGGCGACCTCCTTTGGCAACCTCCTAACATCGGTGCCCATCAACACGTTGTCAAGGACCGTCATCCAGGGGAACGTGACTATTGACTGGTGGACAAGCATTATCTTAGGCGTCGGCCTAGTTATCTTCTCCCCCATGAGGAGGACATCGCCTGACGTGGGCCTTATGAAGCCCCCAAGTATCCTGAGGAGCGTTGACTTGCCGGTCCCTGAGGGGCCCACTATTACAACGAACTCGTTCTCTTTGACCTCAAGGTTGACGTGGTCTAGTACGGGGTAGCTGTCGTAGGAGAAGGATACGTCGATGGCCTCTAGTATCGTTCTTCCAACGTTGTCAGCCTCCTCAGCTCCTTGCGCTCAGCAGAGTTGAGGGTTTTAAGTCTAAGCGTCGACCTGACCGCTTGAGCTCTCAAGCAGCTCCTGGACGGCGCTTGAGAACGCCACGTAGAGCTCCTCCTCGTAAGCCACAAGAATAACCTTATCAGGAGGAGATCCGTTCGCGTTCACGAAAGCTCTTATCTCGTCAACCATAGCGTTAGCTGCGACCTTGTAGTGGACGCCCCCGACGCCCGTCCCCATACCAGGGAGTGCTATTGAGGACAACCCCAGCTCTCTCGCCAGCCTGAGCGCGGCCCTAGTTGCGAGTCTCACGTTGTCCTCCCCTATCCTCGAGGCCGGGTAACGCATGGTCGGCGCGTGGATTACGTACCTTGCCTTAAGTCTACCGGCGCCCGTTACTATCGCGTCCCCAACTTCAACAGGCGCCTTTGACATGGCCTCCTGCTCTATTGAAGTTCCCCCTTTCCTCTTGATCGCCCCAGCCACGCCCCCACCCATTATCATGAATGAATTGGCCGGGTTTACTATCGCGTCCGCAACCTCCTCGGTAATATCTCCCTGTTTGACCACAACCAGGACACCCTTATACGTGACCGTGATCAGGTAAGGGTCCCCACAAAATAAGTCGGGCGCTAAGTAAAACGCGTTATGATTACGGCATAAAAGGGATTAAGCTCAGCTCTGCTTGACCTCCATCTTCTCAAGTTTGTCGGCAGCCGTCGACTTTACCTCGTCAAGGTTGTCGAGAACCTGGTACAGGTCCTTGAGGTCCGTCATCATAAACTTCACGTGCCCCTTAAGGGACTTGTACGCGCTATCGCTTAGGGTGTCATCCTTTACTATTATTGCCGAAGCGCCTAGCTCGATGACACCCTGCACAGCGACCTCCTCGCCGAGCTCAGGGGCGGGGTTCTCGTATTGCTCAACGATCCTCTGCTCCTCGTCAATTATCGCGAGTATCTCCGCGTCCTTAAGCGGCTTCAGGACGAAGTCCTCGGAGCCGTAAAATAGAGCTATCCTCAACCTCTAGCATCTCCACGTAACGCTCCCGAGCGGCGTTTTTAAAAGAAGATGCCTTACCTCAACCCCTCCAGGACCATGACGTCGCACAGAGTATCTACTCTGGCCGCGCCGAGGTCCCTTACCTGCTTCGGGTCAACGTCTATTTGCACGTCACCTTCGACCATGTAGACCCTGCCTATTCCAGCGGCCCTGTACGCCTTAGCGTCGTTGAGGGTGTCCCCTACGGCGAAAACCTCTGATGGCGAGAGCCCAGCCAGTGATAAGGCCAGCCTTATTGGCTCCGGGTCAGGCTTCCCCCTCTTAACATCATCACCCGCTACAATGATGTCAGGGGCAAGGTCTATCGTCCTAAGGACCATGGAGGCGCTTCTTCTCAACGATGATGTGACAACTATGAACTTCATTCCATGGCTCCTCAGCGACTGGACCATCTCCCTTGCGCAGGGCATAGGCCCAGCCAGGCTGGTCACGATCAGGTCGAAGTACCTTGACTTAAGTTCGATGAGATCCCCTATGTTGTCGGCGCTGAGGCCGGCTGCCTTCGCGATCTCACTGGCTATGTCAAGGGCCCTCATGCCTAGCAGCCTCCTCAGGTCTATCTTGACGCCAGTGATGCCCAGATCGTTAAGGGCAAGCTCCCATGCCCTCAGGTGGGCCGTTGCCGTAGAGGCAAGTGTGCCGTCTAGGTCAAAGACGCCGCCCTTCAAGGTCTTCCCCTGCCCCCAGGAATTAAGTGTTTATATCTTTTGGCCCTCAAAGCGCGAAGTAAAGGTGAAGGTGCCCGCTGTGCAAGGGGGCCTCCTAAAGGGGGTCGCAGCCCTGATGATATTGGCTGAGCTAATAGATGGCTCCAAGTGTGGTTATGAGATAAACTCAACCATATCAAGGAGGCTAGGGACATCACTGCCCCCTGGGTATGTCTATGTGATGCTCAGACACCTTGAGAGCAAGGGCTTCGTCAAATCAGAGCCCCTTCCCAATGGGGTGAGGAGGAAGAGGACGTACAGTGTCACCGAGGAGGGTCTGACATTTCTCTTAGAACATGAGGACAAGATAGACAGGCTCCTGTCGGTCCTGAGCTATATAAAGTCCACCATGGCCTCAGCGAAGAGCTTGAGCTTAAACAGGTTTAATAGCCTTGAGGCTTAAGGTTACAGGCTATCGTCTAGCTATATCGGTTAATAATAGGCTCACCGACAGCTCCTCCCAGGGTCAAGGTTGAGCAAGGACCTGAGAAGCCGGCTAGCAGAACTTGCGTCCGACATGATAAAGATAGACACGAGCAACCCTCCTGGCCGCACGAGGGAGCTGGCCGACTTCATAATTGACTACCTGCAGATCAACGGCTACTTGGGCGATACGTACCAGTACGAGGAGGGCAAGGTCAACGTACTTTCAAAGGTAGGCAGCGGGCCGCCAGTCCTGATCCTGAACGGGCACATGGACGTCGTACCTCCTGGCGACAGGTCAAGGTGGTCCTTCGACCCGTTCTCAGGCCTGATAACGGATGACGGCCGCGTACTCGGCAGGGGGGCCACTGACATGAAGGGCGGCCTCGCGGTAGCCACAGCCGTCTTTGTTGACATAGCTCAGCAGATTGAAAAGGACGGAATGGGGACGCTTGTCTACGCCGCCACAGCCGATGAGGAGGTCGGCGGCCAGAAGGGGCTTGGCGCCCTGGTCGCCGAGGGCGTGATATCAGGAGACGCAGCGATAATTACGGAGCCCTCCGGCGTTGACACCGTATCACTTGGCGAGAAGGGGATCTGCCAGGTTAGGCTCACAGCGAAGGGCAGGCCGGCTCATGGAAGCATGCCCATACTTGGCGACAACGCTATCATGAAGGCAATGGACGCTATCCACCTCGTCTCAAGGGCCATCGATGCCATAAACGACAGGCTCTCAATGACCAGTGACCTTGAGGACATACTGTCCCAATCGGTTGAGACCCTGGTTGAGGAGGCGTCCAAGAGACGCCTGAAGCTCTCCAGTGCCGAGACCGAGTACGTCCTGAAGAAGATCACCTTTAACCCAGGTGTGATAAGGGGTGGCACCAAGGTGAACATGGTCCCGGACAGCTGCGAGGTCGAGATAGACATGAGGATCCCCCTGTCAATGGCCTCAGGACCAGGGGAACCCTCGCCTTGTTCTAAGATCGTGAGCGAGGCCTATGAGCTGATAAGGATGGACCTGGGAAGGGAGGGTCCCTCCCGAGACTTCGTCCTTGAGATTATGAACGAGAGTGAGCCCAACTACACAAGCCCCTCGAGCAGGATAGTCTCACTCATAAGTGACAGCGTCAGTGAGGTCCTAAAGGTCAAGCCAAGGCTCAGGATTGAGACGGGGGCCACTGACGGCAGGTACCTTCGCGCTAAAGGGATACCGACCGTGATATATGGCCCTGGGGAGCCGTTCCTCGCCCATGCTTATGACGAATACGTTAGGGTTGAAGACCTTCTCGCCT
>JBMFIT010000063.1:0-6067 GCA_049974445.1 Acidilobus sp. | reverse complement strand
GCTGAGCTGGCCCTTGCGAGAGGACATGACGTCGTTGTCGTCGACGACCTCTCCTCTGGCGACGTCAGCAACGTCCCACCAGGGGCCAGGCTCCTGAGGGCTGACGTGACGAGGGAGCGGGACCTGGGGGCCATTTATGAGCTCGCGAGGAGGGACGAGGTAGCCGTCGCCCACCTGGCCGCCCTTGTCAGCGTCCCGGAGGCCAGGGAGAACCCCGTGAGGGCCTTCCAGGTGAACGTCCTTGGGACCGTGAACGTGCTAGAGGTAGCGAGGAGGCTTGACGCCTACGTTGTAGTCGCGAGCAGCGCTGCTGTCTACGGGGACCCCCCGAGGCTCCCGGTGACCGAGGACCTCCCGGCTAGGCCCCTCAGCGCCTACGGCGCGTCAAAGCTAGCTGCTGAGGCCGCTGCCCTGGCCTACTCGTCCGAGCAGGGGCTTGGGGCCACAGCCCTCAGGCTCTTCAACGTCTACGGGCCGAGGATGAGGCCCGGCCCGTACGCAGGGGTGATCTTCAGGTTCCTCAGTTCCGCTATCAGGGGGGAGCCGCCAGCTGTGTACGGGGACGGCATGAACACGAGGGACTACGTGTACGTCACCGACGTCGCTGATGCGTTCCTGGCCGCGATCGAGAGAAAGGCCAGGGGGGTCTTCAACATTGGGACAGGGGCCGAGGTGAGCGTCCTTCAGCTGCTCGACCTCGTCTCGGCGGTAACGGGGCAGCGGCTTTCCCCTACCTACGCTCCCCCTCGTCCAGGCGACATAAGGAGGAGCGTGGCCGACATAACGAGGGCTAGGGAGGGCCTGGGCTGGTCGCCCAGGGTGAGGCTTGAGGAAGGGCTGAGGCTCACGCTCGAGTGGCTCAAGTCCTCGAGCCTGTCCAGTCGTTCCTCCTGAGGGCAAGCTTTGGCAGGGCCAACATCCCGGCCAGCAGGTAGACGCCTATCGCAGCTGGGAGCGGCCTTACGGTCCTTCCACCCCTCCTGAGGGCGAGGGCGTAGTAGGCGAGGATGGGGGCCAGCCAGGCTGAGCTCCAAGCCAGCGTCCACGTGAGCAGCTGGGGGTTCAGGCCCGCGATCGCCAGTAGGGCGACCCAAGGCGTCATCAGGTAGCCCCATGCCGGCATGATGAAGAAGAGCAGGAGGGGCCAGGTCCTCCTCACGCCCCTTATTGCGGTGAGCGTGGCGAGCAGCGACCCCCTGACCCACCTCTCCTTCTGCCTTATCATAGCCCTTAGCGAGGTCAGGGGCTCCTCAACTATCGGCGCCCCGCCCAGGAACGCTATCCTCCCACCGGACGACAGCAGCCTCACGCTGAGGTCAAGGTCCTCAGTGGGGGCAAACGGGTTCCACCCACCGAGCCCCTCTAGCGTCACCCTCCACACGAAGTACCCGGAGCCGGTGAGCCAGGCCGACCCGGTGAAGCCCATCAGGGCTGGGGCGAGGACTCTGTTGTAAAGCCTCATCTCAGCCGCCTGGGCCCTCACATATGCCTTCGTGAGCCCCCTCCTAGCGTCCACTGGGACCGCGAGCTCCCTGGGCAGCTGGGCGGCCTCGTAGCCTGAGAGTAGGGCAGCGACGGCCCTAGATATTGCGTCCCTGGGGGCGACACCGTCAGAGTCCATGACTCCTATTACCTCACCCCTGGCTAGGGCGAGCGCCCTGTCAAGGGCTGCGGGCTTGCCCCTGGCCCTAGGGCTAAGTGATACCCTCACCCTCACGCCAGAGACGACAGCGGAGGATCCGTCCTCGGGAGGCAGGCCGAGCCTCGCGAGGGCCCCGGGTAAAGTCGGGTCGTCCACTTCACCGGCTACTATGACCTCGTAAAGGTCCCCTGGGTAGTCCTGGGCTAGGAGGGACCTAACGACCCTGACCAGCCTCTCCCCGTCCCTGTAGGTGGGGACTATAACGGAGACCAGGGGCATTCCGGATGCCCCCGGCGGCCTCGTCCTCTGGGACCCCCTCGGGAGACCGTGGATTATTATGACGAGCTCGACGAGCAGGGCGACCCCAACGGTCAGGGCGCTCCCCGCGGCATATGCCATTGCGGCGCTCTCAGGGTTGAGGTGTATTGTTATGTGAACGCTGTCTAAGTACTGCTTGAATGTGAGCATTAGCTGGCTTGGCTGTACCGCGGACAAGGCCCTGTCCTATGAGCCCGAGGAGGAGCGGGTTAAAAAGGGGATTGGGCTCAGGTGCCGCCGCCCTTTAACTCGGCTATCCTCTTCTCCACGCCCTTGATCTCCGACTCCACCCATGACCTCAGGTCCTCAAGGTAGAGCCTGTAGGCCTCAAGGGACCTCAGCTCGGACCCCTTGTCATAGGTCACGGGATAAGACAGGCTGGGATCCCAGTAGGCCCACCGTCCCCACAGGTACCAGCCGGGCCTCTCCCACGGCGGCAGGTATGAGAAGGGCCCGTGGCCGGGCCAGGGCCCTCCCCTCCAGAGCCTCCACCAACTCATATCGCTCACCCGACTCGAATATCCGATACAAGCCTTATAAGGTTTTGCTCATATAAGCGATTATAAAGCATATTAGTAAAGGAACTGCACTCGTCCTCGGAGTATACAGGTGACGGGCATGGCCAGCAGGATAAGGCTCTCCTTCGACAGGGTCAGACCCGAGGACAGGCAGACCGTTGAGCAGCTCCTGAGGGGCGCGCCCGAGATACAGCCCTTCTACAGCCAGGAGCTCTTCGAGAGGTGGCTCGCAGAGGGGGCCTTCATAAAGGCCATTGACGTAAACGGTGACGTGGTTGGCGTCATCCACGTAAGGAAGGTCGCCGACGCGACATGGCTGGAGGGGATAGCAGTCAGGCCGGACATAAGGAGGAAGGGCATGGGGAGGCAGCTCGCCCTCTACGCCATTGAGCTCTCAGGCGGCTCCCTCTTCAGGGTGATGGCCAGCGTGAGGAACGTGCCCAGCGTCTCCCTCGCCAACTCCCTTGGGTTCAGGGAGGTCGACAGGGTCTACTTCAGCGAGGGGAGGAGGGCGAGCCCCTCTGAGATAGCCAGGGAGCTCGGCCTCACCGAGTCCCGACTCCCAGCAGGCCAACCGGAGGCCAGGGGCTACGTTGACCAGCTGGCGTGGATACCACTGGGCCTCTACTCGGGAAAGGTGTACTCGGGGGGCGGAATCGTCGTCCTTGACACGGAGCCCCCCTTCTTCCTAGCAGGGGACGCGGAGGGGTTCAGGAGGTTCTCAAGGGAGCCCTCGCCGTCCGCTGAAGAGCTCATAGTATATGAGCTCGCTAGGGCCTGAGGAAGATGGCCAGGGCGGCCGCCCCTACCAGTGCCTGCATGACCATGAGGCCAAGGGTCACCCCCCTCTCAGTCGCCCTCCCGAGCAGGCCCCTCAGAAGCCTTATCATCAGGTGTGTGAGGCTGTAGGACCTGTCATAGGGCGGCATAAGTGAGCCGTCACCGAGGACCTTACCGAAGTTCTCCTTATACACGCCGTGGGCCAGGCCCCTTACGAAGAGGAGCAGCTCCACGTAGTAGGGGAGGTACATGAACAGCCCGAAGGCCGCTATGTCCCCAAGCACGACAACCCCTGCGTAATATGCCCCCACCGCGTAGGTCATCGTGTTGCCAGGGAACACCCTGGCCGGGTACCAGTTGAAGTACAGGAATGCCGCGAGGGCGGCGGCCATGACAAGCGATGCGTAGGTCGTGAACCAGATTCCCTTGGCCGCTGCGAAGGCGGCCGTGAAGGAGAAGAGGACAAGGCCTAGACCGGCCTCGAGGCCGTTGTAGCCGGCTATCATGTTGTAGGCGTTTGAGGCCCCCATGACTCCTATGGGCACGACGATGAGGGGGAA
Organism: Acidilobus sp.; assembly: GCA_049974445.1. Lineage (GTDB taxonomy): Archaea > Thermoproteota > Thermoprotei_A > Sulfolobales > Acidilobaceae > Acidilobus. The sequence continues at coordinate 2,249 of JBMFIT010000063.1, read as the reverse complement.
GAGGGGGCCAAGGTAGAGGACCCCGACGTAGGGGACGTGGACTATGTAAGCGTTGTACTTGGCTATCATTAGCGGCAGCGCTGCGGGGATAGCAGAGACTACCCTGACCCACTGAGGGACGCCCTTCTTCCACCCAAGTATGTCGTCAAGCAGCCCTATCAGCCCCATGAGCATGAGGAGGGAGACCAACGTTAGGACGGGGACCGGCTCGTAGAGCTCCCCGTCTATGAAGGTGTTCAGGGCCTCCATAACGAGGAGCCCAAGCGAGGTCCCTACGATAACCCAAAGGCCACCGGCCTCAGCGGCCACGTGGTCTCCTGGCTTGTTCAAGTCCCTCCCGACGAGGCCCCTCTGGGAGGCTACTGAGATCCAGGCCGGGACGGTGGCCATGACGGCTATGAACGCAGTCACGGACGCTGAGAGCGCGATCAGGGCCTCCTGTAGCAAGCTCTCCCCAGCCCGCTGGGCCAGGGGCTATTTAATAGCAAGGCGTCTCGGGTATGCCGAGCTGCCTGGCCCTCTCCCTCACCTCGTCAGGGACGAGGAAGCCCGAGGCGCAGGGCCTTGACCTGACCTCATCCCTTATCATCCTTACCCCAACCTCCCAGAGGTCGTCGGTCCCGTAGAGCCTCCTCGCCTCCTCCCTCACGGCCATTAGGGCCTCCTGGTAGCCTCTCGTCCTAGCTATCTCGTGAAAGCCCGCCCTGGCGGCCAGGGCCTTGAAGGCCTTCCTGTCGGGCCTCCTGACGCCGCTCAGGTGAACTCCAAGGGGCTTCCTTGAGAGCCAGGACCTGAAGTAGTAAGGGGGTGCGTAGAGGTACTCGTTTCGCCCGTCCCACATGTACCTGAGCCTCCTCGAGTATGTAAACATCCAGTGCTCCACGTGGAACCTGTCTGCCCTGCACCTGTGCCACGTGTCACCGCAGAGGTTGAGGTAAGGCCAGTACACCAGGTAGTAGCTCCTGCCGGCGTGGGACTCGGCGAAGCCCCTCACGAGCTCAGTGAGCTCGGGGTATGGCACGAAGTCCGAGTCCCAGACGAGGACAAACCTCCTCGTTGTCCTCCTGAGCCCCTCCTCCCTGGCCTCGGCATAGCCCCGCGGGGGGTACTGCCTGTAGACGATCACCCCCAGCTCCTCCCTGGCCCTCTCGAGGACCCCAAGGGCCTCCGGGTCGTCGGACGAGTCGACGACTATGACCTCATCAGCGACCTCGGCGGCGCCCCTCAGTGACGTCCATAGCCAGTCCGGGTCGTTATATGTTATCACCATTGCCGAGACTCCGGGGCCTCTCCCCTCCCCCCTCGCGTCAACGAGGTGAAGGCCTGTGGCGATCGCTGCCAGCGCGTTGTAGGCCGCCCAGGTTCCCACTCTCCCGAGCGTCCTCCTCGCCAGCTTCGCCAGCCCTGTCCAGCTCAACCTGGGTTCGCCCCTGGGCTGCCGGCTTTTAACTGGGCCCCTCTGACGCGTGAGCGGGTAAACCGGTGAGGTGGGAGGACGTAATAAGGGTGATAGCCTCGATGCCCCCTCACAGGGACCTGGCTGTACTGAAGGGGCTCGTCCCTCACCCATCTAGCTGTGGATTCAGGAGGAGGCTTCTGGCCGAGCCGAGGGGGCAGAGGGGGGACTGGGAGCTTGTAGTCAAGGACGGGAGGTCGGTGCACGTGAGGGAGTACGGCCAGTACTACCTTGTACATTGGGACAGGTACTCGCCCTCCAGGAGCCCCCTCGGGCACCTCACCCACGACGCCCCGCACTGGCTCGCGCCCATACTTGCTGGGGCGGCCTTCGCGATAGCCCTCTTGCTAGGGCTGCCGGCCAGGGTTGGGGCGGCTGGCGCCCTGACTGTGACCTCCCAGCTCCTTTCCTCCCTGAGGTGGCCTTAACGAGGGTTTATGAGCTGCTCTCATATGGCCCGCCGCCAGGGACGTCTGTGCTGAGTGTGATGGGGGAGCAGCAGGAGGCAGAGGTCAAGATAAGGCCGAACAGGTTCACCGTCAGGCTTAGGGCCCTAAAGGTTCTCCTTTGAGCCCCCCCAATCTAATCTATTTAGGGGACATACCTCTCTGCAGGCCCTCACCTCCGCGATAGGATCAGGTCCTCGAGGAGGCCCCTTACCTTAGTTATGTCTATGACGCCCATGTCCCCCTTGGACACAGTCCCCTCAGGGTCGTAGACAGCAAGGACGCCCAGCCAGTCGTGCATAGAGTCGTCAGGCCCCTTGTCGTTCCTGTCCATGTAGTTCGTGGGC
>JBMFIT010000062.1:0-6344 GCA_049974445.1 Acidilobus sp. | reverse complement strand
CCATAGCTCCAGGTGCGCTGCCAAGTTCCTTAGGCTCCTCTTAGAGAGGGCGGAGGCTGACTGCCTAGCTGACACCTTCAGACGGGTGACTAAAGAGCTCGAGGAGGCGCTTAGGAAGGCCCAAGAGGGCAGGAAAAAGGTGATAGCTTGAGGAGGCTTAGGGTCAAACTCTACTCTTTGCTACGTGAGGAAGTGGGGGCCTCAGAGATAGAGCTTGAGGTACCTGACCACGTTAAGGTATCAGATGTCCTTGGGCTCTTGGCTAAAAAGGCCCCTAGGTCTATAAGCGTGCTTGGCCCGAGCCTGCGAGTGATCGCAGATGGTTCCCCTCTTGACATAGATGAGGAGGTTCCGCCCTCTTCCGCCATTATTCACGTACTCCCTCCGTCATCAGGTGGGGAGGACAGGGTTCAGGTAAGGGTCGTCAGAGGAAATCAGATGGATCTCAATGAAGTAATTAGCTTCCTCTCTGATGATAATAGGGTCGGGGCCCTCGCTCTCTTCATAGGTGTAGTCAGGGAGGTCAACAAGGAGGAAAGAGTTAGGGAGCTTAGGTACGAGCACGCTGAGGGCCTGCTCGAGGGTGCCCTGAAGAACATAGGTGAGGAGGCCGTCAGGAACTTTGGCCTCTCTAAGGTCTTCATAGCACACTACGTCGGCGTGAGGATGCCTGGCGAGCTCACAATGGTGGTCGGCGTCGCGTCTGCCAGCAGGACTGAGGCCTTCCCGGCTCTCCAGTGGATCGTCGACAAGGTGAAGCATGAGGCGCCTATCTGGAAGGAGGAGGTAAGGGATAGCGGGAGGTACCTTATAGTTGGGAACGAGGAGATAAAGGCCCAGGATCTCGCTTCCTCCACTTAAAGGTTTTAACCGGGATCACTTTTGAAGACCCAGGTGCCCTATATGCCAGCAATCGAGGTTGGCAGAGTTTGCTACAAGGTCAGGGGTCGTGAGGCTGGCAGGAAGTGTGTGATAGTCGACATTGTAGATGAGAGCACCGTTCTCATAACTGGGCCCAAACAGCTAACTGGGGTCAAGCGCAGGAGGGCTAACGTTAAGCACATAGTACCACTTGACAAGTTAGTCAAGATAGAGAAGGGGGCCAGTGACGAGGATGTCCTTAAGGCCATTCATGAGGCTGGTCTAGCGGACTTCATGAGGGAAGGGGTTAAGCTGGAGAAGGTCATAGCTTAAAGGGTGATTATTTGAGCTCAGATTTAACTAGGAGAGGCGTTGAGTTCTTAAATTATGTGAATAGGTTCTGTGGCTACAAGGGCCGCTGGGTAGAAAAGTTCTTTGAGGACACAAGTGAGGCCTACGGAGCGCTTCCCCTGGAGAGGCCAACTCCTCAGTACGTAGCTAATGGTGTAATAAACCTTGACAAACCCCCAGGCCCAACCAGCCACGAAGTTGTGGCCTGGATAAAGAGGATCCTTGGCGTCAGCAAGGCAGGCCATGGAGGGACCCTAGAGCTCAGGTCTATTGGCCTGAGCGGGGAGACCCCAAAGTAAGCGGCGTTTTGCCTGTCGCGCTGGAGAACATCACCAAGGCAATAGGGGTCGTTGTCCACTCCAGCAAGGCTTACGTTTGTGTCATGCAGCTACATGGCGACGTAGGCCTTGAAGAGATAAAGTCTGTCGCCTCGGAGTTCACAGGCACGATCTATCAGAGGCCCCCCGTAAGGAGCAACGTGAGGCGGGCCCTGAGGCTGAGGAGCGTTTTCTCGATAGATGTCCTTGAGACGAGGGATAGGCTAGTCCTGCTTAGAATAGAGTCTGACCCTGGCACGTACATGAGGAAGCTGTGCTGGGACATGGGACTTGTCCTTGGCGCAGGGGCCCACATGAGGGAGCTGCGCAGAATCAAGAGCGGCCCGTTCACAGAGGACAACAACCTAGTAACATTACATCAGATCTCGGAGGCCGTCTTCAGGTGGCGTGAGGAAGGAAAGGATGACATGTTAAGGAAGGCCATAATGCCCGGCGAGGTGGTCATGTGTGAGATGCCTAAGATAGTTCTCCGAGACACCGCGGTTGAGAGCGTAGTTAATGGCGCTTACCTGGCGGTTCCCGGAATTGCCATGCTTACTGATGACATTAAGAGAGGCTCACCCGTTGCCATGTTTACGCTCAAGGGTGAGCTCGTAGGTTTAGGCGAGGCAATAATGGACGCTAGTGAGGTTATAAAGTCAGAAAGGGGAATAGCGGCTAAGCCGAAAAGGATCGTTATGCCCCATGGAGTTTACCCGAGGGCGTGGGGGAAGGTAAGTAAGCCTAAATAACAGCCGTAACCTACCATCAACTAGAGCGCCGGGGTGCCCGAGCGGCCCAAGGGGACGGGCTGGAGACCCGTTGCTCCGCAAGGGGCGCGTGGGTTCGAATCCCACCCCCGGCGCCCTGAACGTTAATTACGGGCGTTCTCTAACCACTCTTATATCGTTAAGGGCTGTTAAGCCCCTGGGTCTGTATGAGCAAGGAAATCCTTGGGGGCCTGTACAAGGGCGTCGCGTACAGGGTCCAGATTAACAGGCCTGAGAGGCTAAACGCCATGAACAGGTCCATGTGGACGTCTCTAAAGGAAGAACTCTCCAATGCGTGCTCCTCGAATGCCCGCGTAGTCCTTCTCACTGGTAATGAGCAGGCCTTCAGCTCAGGTGACGATATAGACTCCATGTATAGGCTTGAGACAGCCGAGGAGTCTCAGAAGTTCTTTTACGAGATCTTAGGAGCAGTTGAGGCCATGCTTGAGTGCCCAAAGCCTATAGTGTGTGAAGTAAGAGGCCTTGCCGCAGGGGGCGGGGCGGAGTTACTTCTAGGCTGTGACGTGGTAGTGGCCTCAGAGAACGCGTGGATAAGCTTTCCGGAGGTCGCCCTAGGCCTCCTGCCTCCGTTCTTAGTGAGCCTAGGCGTTGGGGCCCTAGGACACAGGAAGGCTAGGTACCTCGCGCTGACGGGATCCAGGGTGTCTGCGAGGGAGGCTGTGTACATGGGGATAGTTGACGAGGTTGCGACCAACGCTGAGCTCCAGAACCTAGTAGACGAACTGATAGCAACCCTTGCTTCATTCCCTCAGGACGCAATTACGTTGATAAAGAGACGCGTTCTAGAGTCCGCGAGGGTTGACCTGCTTAAGGAGGCCGTTGAGGACGTGGCGAAGCTTGCCATGACTCTTGAGGCCAAGGAAAGGATGAGAATGTTTAAGGAACACAAGTACAAGCCAGCAGCCCTGAGAGACAGGAGGAAGTTATGCTAAGGGACTAGTCATATCTTCCCAAGCACCTTAAGGAGCTCCTCAGCGGCCTCCTCAGCCTTGCCCTCTCTGTTAACTATCGTAACGACAAGGGAGGCATACTGGACGGCGCTGGCAATGGCGGCCATTCTAGCCTGCTCCATAAGCTGTCTCACCCCCTCCTCGCCTCCGAAGTCAGTCCTGTACCTGGTAGGATCTCGGGCCTGCCTCGCCGCTATCTCCTTTGGGTCTGCCTCTATGAGGACTATTGCGTCGGGCTTAAGCTCATCCACGACATGCCTAGGAAGTCCAGGGAGAAGGCCCTGAGGCGTCCTTACTACGGCATGAGTGTCTACTATTAGGTAACCGTCGCTTCCAAGCTCCTTTGAAGCCTCAATGGCCATCGCCCTGGCCGCATGGGACTGTATATCCAGCTGCTTCCTGGCGCTCATGTGCCTTATCTCGTCCCTACTCTTGACTAAGCCGTCAACGACCGCCCTATTCAACATGAAGTCCCCAAAGTTCAGCACCTTGATCTTAAGGCCTCGCTCCTTAGCCTTTTTCTCCAGTACTGAGAGCACGGTCGTCTTGCCTACGCCAGGGACGCCGGTGACGATAACTACCTTGAAGTTGTTCCTCAGTGAGCTCACGGATCATTCACCGATTAGTCTCCTCAGCAGCGGATACGCTTCGAGGGTCCTCTCGTAGCTTATGATTGAGTAGTACTGGTAAACTATGCCAACAGCCAGTAGGAGGCCTATGCCTCCCCCATAGGCCCCTAGGAACGCGGCAACCACGGCTATCGCGCCCACTATCAGGCTACTTAAAGACGTTAATGGGTATATATACTTGGCGAGAAGGCCCTCCAATATGCGTGGATTCCTCCTCATTCCTGGTATCTCAAGACCTCCTTTGGTCAAGGTCTCGGCCTGTGACGCGGGGTTGAGGCCTGCCACCTCAACCCACACATAGCCGAAGGCAACTGAAAGGCCAAGCCATGAGAGCGCAAAGACTACTGACCTCAGCGGATTGAGGGCCGTCTCGACGAGCCCGGTAGGCGGGGACAAGTAGAACACTATGTCGCTGTAGACCTTGTAAGCAAGCGAGCTCAGTCCGAAGAACCTGCCAATGGGGGCCTCGAACAGCTGAAGGTCAGCTATTAGTATTGCGAGGAGAAGCACTGGTATGTTGGTTACGTAGAGGAACTGAAGTGGAACTTTTGTCCTAATCCCTCTGAGCTGCGGTGACGTAACCGGTATTTCGACCATCATGGCCTGCAGATACACCAGAAGCACAACGATGGCGAACGTCGCAAGGAGACCTGTGACATCAGGGAAACCGTTGGCCCTGGTGAAGACTATCAGGGGATCCCTGTCGTATATCAGGGCTGGAACCACACCAAAGTCCAAGGCCAGCCTGGGCACGAAGCCGAACATGTCCCACACGACGGTCTGGGCGACCATGGCAAGTATGAAGAGGCTTATCGCGCTCCCTAGCCCCCAACCCTTCTGTAAGGCCTCATCCATGAGTATGACGAGGTAGCTAGCTGCCACTAGCTGAACTACTACGATGGCCTTTGTGAGGGGGCTCACCGTTATGCCAGTCGGCCAGAACATCCCGCTGAGGGTAACAACGGCAGCCTCTGCGACAGCGAATATAACAGCAAGGGTCTTCATGGCGCCCGTAAACTTGATCTGGTCCTCTGGGTCTGTCAGATCAATGTCTATTAGCTTAGCGCCGGCGAGGACCTCAAGGATCAGACCCGCTGTGACGATGGGTCCTATGCCGAGCTGCATCAGAGTGCCAACAGAGCTGGCGAAGATTATGTTTTCCAAGGTTACAGTTGTCGCAGCGGTGGCTTGGATAGGCACCCCGTATAACGGTATATTGCTCATGACGAGGTAAACAGCTAGGATTATGCCAGTCCAAGCAAGCCTCCTGGTGAGAGATAGCTTACGCCCTGGCTTCCTGATGGTGGGGAGGTACTCGGACATTGACGCCATCGTATCCAGTAATCCCAAGCAGCGGCCCCTTCACTCGGCCGACCACAATTGGTAGTTAAAAGGTTACATGACCGGGTCTAGCTCATGAGAAACCTTAAATAACATGAGAGCCTGTTAAGCTCACAGGTGCGGGGGTGCCCGAGCCTGGTCAAAGGGGTCGGGCTCAGGACCCGATGGCGTAGGCCTGCGTGGGTTCAAAGCCCACCCCCCGCACCATAACTACCTTACGTCATCCTGGGGTGCCGCGTTTGGAGGGGGAGTTCCCAGACCCCCTTGGTTGGATAAAGGTTGGCCTCCAGAAGGCCAGGCATGGAGAGTTATCAATCGACGACTTATCAATCCCCACGTTGCCAGGCCTCCTTAACCTGGCTGGTTTCAGCGAAATTAAGGGCCCGCTAAGGATCACGTGGAGGTGTTGTGGAATCTATGAGGTGAAGGTTAGCGGTGGAGGGCTGATAGCAGAACGGCCAAGTGAGCCGACAAAGGTTATCGCCTCTTCATTTGACCACTACAGGGCAGGTCTGGGCTCCGAGTCCATCTTGACGCCAGGGCCTCCCTTTAACCCCCTCTCTTGGGAACCCATCACGTTCCAGCCCCGTGAGACGCCAGGACGATGTGTGGAGCTTAGAGGAGAGGTGCTGTGCTTACCTATCGCGCTGCCTTGGTCCCCCTCAAGGGGGGATGTAGAGCTGTTGAGGCCGTCACTTATCGGCCGTGGACCACTTGTGCTTGGGTTGCTGAGAAGCCAGGAGGAGGGAGATCTTTACTCTTTAGGGTATGGTCTGAGGGCCTGGTCCGGCAGCGACGCGACTGCGATATTAACGCCAGACGCCGCGACAATAGTGCTGACAGATGAGCTCAAACTAAGGACAGGCCTTTACGACATGGATTCATCGATATTATACCCTCTCATGTTCATAAGGGTAAGGCTCAGACCTGGTGACAAGGTTGAGGCCAACGCGATAACCTTAAGGGGGCCCAGAGCTACTTCGATAATATCGCCTAGACCTCTAGAGGTCGAGGTTCAGGAGGGGCGCCTGAGACTTCGCAGTGACGGCTCGGTATTTCTAGTCAACGGCGGTGAGGTGTTGGCCTTCAGGGCGCTGATTGAGT
>JBMFIT010000061.1:0-6808 GCA_049974445.1 Acidilobus sp. | reverse complement strand
GTGAAGGCCATGGCGAAAGCAGTGCTTGCAGTCGTGCACGAGGGCCTGAGCCCCAAGGAGGCAGTGAAGAGGTTTGGGCTTCCAGGCGGGGAGAGGGGGCAGCAGGCTAAGGTGGCAGAGGAGGTCGTAGACAGGCACTAGCCTCAAGGCCGCAGGCCGCTTGCCCTTTGGTCCTGTCCTGGGGCGAGCCCTCGGGCAACCTTCAGGCCAGGGGTCGCGACTGCATTACGCCTTTCCCGTTGGCCCTTTAGGCGGGCCCCTATGCTACCGCCGTTTGTCCCTGCGCTTTCACCTCAATCATTTTACGTCCATTTATGATCTAGCGCGGGGGAGCTGGCGGCCCGCATGGGCGTCAGCCTGAAGACGGCGGGCAACCTGGCATGGTCGCTCAGGTCCATGGGCCTCCTGGAGGGGCGCGCAGGGGTGACGCTGAGCGAGCCTAACAGGTTTACGAGGACTACAGCGCGAGGCCGCTTGGCGGAGGTAGGGGCGGGGACTACGGGCCCCTTTCGTCCGGGGCCCACTGGACTACATGAACCCCCGCGCGCTGGTCACGGGCGTGGCCGGGCTGGCAAGGCGCAGCCATAAAGGCCACGCCCGCAGGGCTTGGCAGGCATGGGGTCCCGTCGTAATTTTTGACAGGGCCGGCGAGCACTGTTACATGGACGGGCAGGCCCATCCCGCGCCGACAGGACCTGTTACCCCGTTTTGGACCGCTGGGGCTTGATCAGCCCCCTGCGGCCCCTAGGCGTCAACCCTGACCAGCCTCGCCCTCCTCCTGTAGGCGTCAAGCCACCCCCTCTCAATCACGTGGAACTCGAAGGGGTCCGAGAGGCCGGCCTCCCACAGCCTTGAGATAACTACCTCGGGCCTCAGGTCGGTGACTATGAGGACGTCTATGTCACTTGAGAGCAGCCACCTCCCCTCCGCGACACTGCCGAAGAGGTAGACCTCAGCGCTCGGGTCTAGCCCCTTGACCACTTCAACTGCTTTCCTGAGGTAGTCCTTTAAGCGACTGAAGACCTCGGCCCTTCTTCTCGCGTCCTCAAGCAACAAGCGATCCGACGACCCTCATCACCTCGTCCACAGCATCCTTGAGCTTCATCACCTCCTCTTTGCTGAAGTCCCTGGGGACATACCTTGAGGTCACGTAGGCGTCCTCCAGAAGGGCGAGCTCGAGGGTCAGCCTCCTCAGGAGCTCGCCCACCTCCTGCCTACCAGTGATCTGGTGAATTAGCTCAAGGAGCCTCCTGACACTGTGCGTCCTAGGGTAGTCAACGCCAAGCCTGAGGAGGAAGGCCTTCAGGAAGAGCTGCAGGGCCTGCTCAAGGCTGAAGGCGGCCAGGTCGTAGAATCCCCTGTCTAACTGCACAAGAGCTGTCTCGTAGAACCTCCTCGACCTCTCAACGAGGTATCTGTAGTCCTCAGCGACCGGCACCGGCCTTCCAATTACTGAGGCCGATGAGAAACTAATAAGTCCAGAGGCCTATAATCGTTAGGGGACCCTCGTGAACCTCAGCGCCTACTTCAACGCCTCAAAGATAAGCTGGCCAGGGCTCAACAATAGTATGGAGCCGTACGTAGGCAAGCTGCTGTGGCAGGAGGCCATGAAGTACCAACAGCTAAACAACCTCATACTTGCCACAAACAAGGCAGATATGGAGAACAACATAACCGCAGCGTATCAGCTCTACAGGCAGGTCGAGGTTAAAGCAGTGGGCATGTACATGATGGTTTGCTTGATCCAGATCAACCAGTACTGGGCGCTCAAGCCCTACATCCATGGCTACATGGGAATGATATCATGGGAGGTGAACCCGACGGTGGGGGAGGGGGTGACCCAACATACTGGTGGTGGGTCAAGGCCTCCCCTAGCCCCAGCACGCTCATTTCACCTTCTCTCCACAACGCATAGCTAGGCAGGGTTAGGACTCATTAGGTATGAGTAAAGCCCCTTTAAGTAATATGAGGTAAGTAATATGAGGCCTAGAGGCCCTTAGCTGCCCCGCCCAGGCTCGCCAGGCCCCGCACGAAGTACCTTCCGAGGAAGGCGAAGATTATCAGAAGGACGAAGACGGATATCACGCCGGCTGCGAAGGCGTCCGAGTACGCGATGCCGTAGCTCTCGTAGTCCATGGCAGCCAACGGCAAGACCAGGTACCTTGGGGCGTTTGCGATGGCCACGAGAGGTATGAAGAAGTCGTTCCATATCATGATGAAGCTGTATATGAAAGCCGAGAGTATTCCCGGGAGCCCTAGCGACAGCACGAACCTCCTGAAGATGGTCCACTCGGACGCGCCGTCTACCTTAGCCGCCTCTATAACCTGCATGGCTTACGCCCTACCCAGCTCATCAAGTGACCTGCCCAAGAGCCCCTGAAGGGCCTCCAGCTCCTCAACCTCGGCCCCGACGGCCTCCATGACCAGCTCGTCTATCTTGCGCCTCTGCCCGCCGCCTACCTGTTCCCTGAGCGGCGGAAGCGGCCCATTGGCCAGATCCCTGATGACCACCTCAGACATCCCCCTGAGCCCCCTGCACGCGGCCCTGCTCGGGATTGGGAGCCTGAGGTAGTCGTCCTCGAGGAACCTGGTCCACGTCCTGCTTATCTTCCTCCCAGCGTAGATAAGCATGAGGATGAAGGGCGTGCTGTTGAACCAGAGCGTCAGCAGGGGAAAGCACTCAGCGTCTGTCACGAGATAGAAGTTCTTGGTTGCCGAGACGGGCATCGCCGTTGCCACAGCAAAGACCCCCCTGCCCTTGAAGGTCAGGTCGACCTTGTCGGGCAGGAAGAGCGTGGCTAACGGCCCCTTGGCCCTGACCTGTCTGTGCACGTGGCTCAGCCAGCCATCGCCGAAGGCCTTCACGGCGACCAAGGCTGCCCCCGAGCTAAGGCCCCACTCGACGTAAGCCCTGAGGCCCTCGGGCAGCTGACCCGGCTCGCCCTCGGGGACGCTGAGGAGGTAGTGGTCAGCCTCCACGACCAGCCTGTCGACGTATAGGGCCGGCCTCCTGAGCGCCGGCACAAGGTACCGCCTGGGGATCTCCAGCTCCCCCCTCCCGTCGCTTATGATTACGGTCTCGCCGCCGTCGCCCACCACTCTCCAGTGCCTGTTCGGTATGAGGAAGAAGTCGGGGCCGTACATCTCGACCCCCCTCAGTATGCCGTCCCTCCCCACCACCTCCCCCATGGGCCTGAGTCTGCCGGCCGAGAGGGCCCTCGAGATGACTTCAATGAACGGCCTTATCCTCTCAACCTCGAAGAGGGCGAGCCAGTTGAAGCCAAGCACTGAAGGCATGTTGGCCAGGTCAACGTACGAGGCTGTTTGGCCGCTTATCACTCCATTAGAGTAGCTGATTGGCCCGCCGTAAAGCGTTATGAACGCCGTGACCCTACGCTTTCTTGACTTTGAGGCGAACAGTATGACCTCCTTGAAGCCGCTGCCAACTGAGAAGGCCGGCCTGTCCCTCCCCTGCACGAGCGCCATGATGTCGTAGTTCTCCCTCAGGAACCTCTTGACGCCCTCGCCGTATATGGTGTAAAAGGTCGAGGCCGGCAGCACGGCTGCCAGGAGCCCGTTATCCCTCAGCATGTGGTCAGCCAGGAAGAGGGCGAGGGCCTGGAGGTTCACCTGGCCCCTAGTTATGTACTTTGCGTAGCGGGAGGCCCCGAAGAGCCCCTCAAGGAACTGCCTGTAGCCCCTGTCCAGCAGCTCCCACCTGGTGAAGGGAGGGTTCGTGAGGATGACGTGGGCTGACGCCCTGTAGCCTCCACCGAAGTCAAGCAGTATGGGGCGTATGTTTATGGCCCTAAAGGAGTCCCCGCACCTTACGTCAACCCTCTGGGCCCCACAGTCGCTGACGAGGAGCGAGTAGCCGTATAGGCACGCCAAGGGATCCTTCTCAACGCCTATCACCTTGGCTACCCTCTCACAACCGAAGGCCTTCACGAAGCTTGTCAGAAGAACGCCCGTCCCCATAAAGGGGTCGGCGACAACTACGGCATTCACGCCCTCCTCCTCTAGGTACTGCTTGGCAATGGTTGACATCAGCTTGGCCCCCTCGGGGTCCGTGTAGTAGGCGGCCAGCACCTTCCTCACGTCGTCGTTCATGACCTCGGGGACCTGGTAGACGCGCCTTGAGTGGTCGCCCGTCTCCTGAGGCGCCCTCCGCCTGGCGAGATTTAGGGCGGCGGACAGGCCAAAGGCAGGGCTGACCCCAAGCCTGTCAAGGGCATTCCTGACCTCCCCTCCGTCACCCAAGGCCTTAAGCAGGAGGGATAGGGCCTCGACAATAACGTCATAGGCCTTTGATGGCTGCGAGTAGCCGCTTGGGTTGAGGACCGCCTGCTCCTTGGTGAGGCCGGCTATCAGGCTAGCACCTAAATAGGGGTACTGAGGACGACAGAGGCTTTAACCTTGAAGGCCGAGGCCTGGGGCGTTGTAGCCTCTTAAGCATCCCCCTACATTTGCTGAAGGGGAGAGCTTCCTCCTTAGGCACGACAACCCGAGGGCGGCGATAAGGTGCTCAAGACAGGGCTCTCTTAGGCCGTCCCTGATGGTCCGCTCACGCCATGGAATGCGCCTTACGGGCACCCTCTCCGGGGGTCTACCTTTTGCGTTTCAAGGTAAACGGACACGCGGGACTGGCCTGGTCGTTTGACGTGGCCTCTGTCGAGCGCGCAACTGCTTAAACCGGAGCTGATGCCTCTGGAGGTGTGAAAAGGCTTTGGGGCCTGAGGCAGACCTCTTTCCTGAATACAATGTGGAGTTCGCCAACAGGATAAACTCAACGATCGCCGCCAGGGCTCACGTGCTTGTCGTCCTGGGGCCGCCCGGCTCCGGGAAGAGCTTCTTCGCGATAAACGTACTGAGGAGCGGCGGGGCGCTCGAGGCCATAACGGGGTTCAACCTGACGCCCGTCAGTGCAGGCCAGAAGCACGGGGTTCCCCTTGGCGAGGGGCCGGCCGGGCTGGACAAGGCGGGCTTGGCTTCAGCCCTGAAGGAGGTCTTTGACCGCCTTGCCAGGTGGATCTCACAAGCTGAGGAGGTTGACCTGGAAGGCTTCTCAGAGGAGGAGAGGAGGCTCCTCAGGGATCACCTTCCCTCCAGGGTGCCAAGGGCCTACGTGGAGAGGCTGAGGGAGCTGCGCAGCAGGTACGGGCCGATTGTGCCTTACAAGGTGCCATGGGACGTCGACAGCGAGCTGCGAAGCGCAGACGTGAGGGAGGCGGTACTTCTAGTCAAGAGGTACTTCAACAGGAGGGAGGGGAACCACCCCATAAGGTGGCTGTCAAGGGAGTACGTTCCCCCTGGGCTGATCAGGGAGGTAGTTGATATCGCGGGGAGGGAGGGCAAGGACAGGGCTGAGGAGTTCGTCAGGGGGCAGGCGGAGGCCTACAGTAAGGTCATAATGGTTGCCGTTGGTGAGAGGGATGAGGAGTTCGGGGGCTTTCTCGCGTTAAGCGCCGTCGACCTTGCCAGGTACCTGAGCAGGGATGGCCTGAGCGGGCTTGTCAGCCTCCTCCTGGGCGGCCTGACAGGGGCGCTCGCCTCCGTGGCCCTCACGGGGCTTTTGCTCGTGCTCTTCTACGGCCTGACGAGGGAGAGGAGGGGGTTCGAGGACCTGGTTGAGATGAGGGTTGAGTGGGGGAGGCTCAGCGAGCACCTCAGATGGCTGGTTGCCTCAAAGGTCGCCCTGCAGCTTGGCATCTCCCCCAGGGAGGCGCTTGACGCCATAAACGGGCTGACGGGTATGGACCTGAAGGAGCTGGAGAGGAGGTTCGACTCCCTCAGGGATGAGGTAGAGCGCCTCAGGGAGAGGATGAAGGACGTTGAGAGCCTTGTGAACGTCTACAGGGAGCCACGTGAGCTCAACGTAGTCTTCGAGGGAGAGAAGGCCTTCGTGGCCCCCGTGAAGACCGTTGAGGTCAGGTACCCCTTCATCGACCCCGGCGGCTTCGAGGGCCTGAGCGGGCAGGTTAGCGAGCTGATGGGCAAGGTAAGGGAGCTCATCGCTAGGGGCCGAGGCGTCCTGATAGTACACGGGCCCCACGGTATTGGCAAGAGCACCCTGGTGAGGTACGTCCTTGCGAGGCTGCTGAGGGACGGGGAGGTGATGGCCGTGATAGACCTCAGCTCAAAGGGCCTGAGGGAGGTTAATGACGCCCTTTACAACGCAAGGGGCATAAGGTACGTGGCGCTCTACGACCCCTCATCGCTTGAGACCTACCAGGCAACCGACACGGGAAGGGGGTTAGGTGGGCCGAGGCCCGTGATAGCAGAGGTCGTCGAGGAGATCTCTGAGAGGGTGGGAGGGGAGTTCGTCCACCAGGTCCCGGTAGTTGCCGTTATACCCGACCCCGTCTACGATTCCTTAAGTGATGAGGTCAAGGGAGGCGTCGAGAGCGTGGGGCTTTCGCTCTCCGACGCTGGGTTCATCAAGGAGATAATCAAGGGCTACTCGGGCTGCGAGCTGGACGGGGAAGCCCTCGACAGGCTGACGGGACAGGTGCTGGGGTTCAGCGAAGGGTATACGCTGATAGCCAGGCTAGTCGGGGAGGCGATGAGGGGAGGCTGCAGCTCCGAGGGGGTTGAGGGCCTGCTTCGGTCCTCCCAGGGCAGGGCCCAGGACTTCATGGTCAGCTGGGTGAACGACTTCCTGGGGGTCAGGGCCGAGGGAGGTGGGGTCAATACCCTGAAGGTTAAAGCGCTCTCGGAGGTCCTCGCCGTCAGGGAGGCCTTAAAGGGAGGAACCTCTAGAGGGGAGCACATAGCTTCCCCTGACCTCATCGAGCGGCTGGCTTACTGG
>JBMFIT010000060.1:0-7070 GCA_049974445.1 Acidilobus sp. | reverse complement strand
AGCACGAGGACCTCCTTGAGGGCGCCGTGGGCGAGATAGTGAGGGCCGCCGAGAATCCCTCAGTAGAGAGTCCCGCGCCGCGCCGCCTCCTGACCGCCTGGAGGCGGTACGGGCTGGGGTTCAGTATCAGCGGACGTACCGACGCAGTGAAGTACCTGCTCGTGAAGTACGGTGAGAGGCTTAAGGGTGAGATCACTGGCCTGCCGAGCGATTGCAGGGGCGCACTAGGGCTGGCGCTCGGCGCAGCAAGGACCGGCCAACCTCTCAGGTGGGTCCTCAGGGCTCATAGGGAGGGGCGCGTGAACAAGCTGGTTAGTTCAGTTAGGGAGGCGCTCTACTTCCTTGGCGACCCAAGTAGGGTCAGCGGGTGCGCCGCCCTAAGGCTCCTCATGTCAAATGGGGAGTTGACACAGCTGGGTGTCGAGATTCTCCTGACGCCGCGCTCGGCTGACAGGAGCACGGACAACCCCTTCCTAGACGTCCTACTTGACATAGACTGGGTTAAGGGCGGGCTGAGGGAGCTCCTGGACTCGTGGGAGAACAGGCGAGTGGCTTACCCCGCTGAGGAGATTTACGGCATGGGCCTAGCGACCCTCTCCGCCTACGCCGCCATGAAGGGTGTTGAGGACAGGGACCTCGCCGCCAAGGCCCTCAGGGCAGCAGCCCCCTGGGGCATATCATACGTTGCGGCACCGGAAGCCGTTATCTCCACCCTCAACCTGTTAAGC
Source organism: Acidilobus sp. (assembly GCA_049974445.1). GTDB lineage: Archaea > Thermoproteota > Thermoprotei_A > Sulfolobales > Acidilobaceae > Acidilobus. The sequence goes on along the minus strand of JBMFIT010000060.1, from coordinate 6,342 downwards.
CCCCTGGGCGCGTCGTCTCCTGACGAGTGGGCGCATGTACTTGCGGTGGTCGCCAACATACTCACCGACCACCTGTCCATATCAGAATACCTGTCTGACATGGTGGAACTTACCGAGGGCCTGCTAAGGAGGTTCAACGAGCTGAATGACTTCGGCAGGGTCCATCTGATCAGGGCAACAGCAAGGGCCTACGTGCGTCTGCCACGCCCTGAGGGGTGTCCCAAGCTCAAGAACCTCCTCGAAAGGGCTCGTGAGATTCACAGCGAGCCGCTCAGGTTATTCGCCGAGGGGTATGTCCTCTACGGCTTAGACTGGTCAGGTTTTGGCTGCGGGATCGACCTCGTGAATGAGACGGAGGGCCTCATAGAAAGGCTCGAGGAGGCCTTGAAATCCGGCGAGCTTAGGTCTGAGTGGCTCAGGGACGGGCAGCTCCTCGAGTTCCTGAATAGCACCTCCCTCAGGAGGCCGGAGGAGGCCTTCACCCATCGCCTGAAGGTAATTATATCCCTTCTCTATCTAGGGGCAAGCGTGATAAGCCTAAAGAAGAGGGAATGGGACAATGCCGTAATGTACCTCGAGAGATCTAAAGAGGGGGCCAGGGAGCAGGCGATCTGGGACAACTACATAGTTGGGTACAATCATATAGTGCGGGTGAAGGCCCTTAAGGCGGGAAGCGTGAAGGACCTGGTCAACTCCCTCGCCGAGCTCAAGGACGTATTTGCCGAGGCGACCCACAGGCTGAGGCCTACGGCGCGTGGAAACTTCCTCAGCGCGTCTTTGCTTGCCCAGTACCTGGTATACCTTGGGCTTTCGGGGAGAGCTGAGGAGGCCAGGGAGCTGTACAGGGAGTTCGGTCACCTCCTCTACTATCTGCCCCCTGGCGCGGGAGTCTCCTCCAGGCTCCTTCTGAACCTCCTGGGGGTCCTCAATGAGAGGCCCTGCGAGGAGGACTTGTTGAAGGCCGTTATCACCCGTAGACCCATGCGTCCCGCCCTGATGGTCGCGTTGGGCCTTGACGTGGACTGCGAGAGGGCGTGCGAGGGCGTCAGTGACGAGGCAGGCGAGGTTGGCGCCTGCGTTAGAATATGTGGCAACCTGCGGCTGGCCCTCAGGGGGGATGAGAGGGCGCGGGACGAGTTGTTGCGGGAGCTCAGGTCCCAATCCAAGGACTACGTCATTGATCATCTGAGCAAATACGGCCCTAAGGCCGTGGTTGAGGCCCTATCGGCTTTGAAGAGCCACAGCTACTTTGTGCTTGCCCTCCATGAGCTCCTGAGCGGCGACCTTGACGCCGTTAAGGCGATAGCTGAGAGAGGGCAGTTAGCACACTTTGCTCCCTCAGAGGAGTTTGGGGCCCTTCGCGATGCCGTTGAGAGGAAGGACGAGGAGGGGTTAAGGCTGGCCCTGGCTAAGCTCTACTACTATCACTACTGACCCGCCGTCCCCGGCCCATTTTGAAGACCACCATAAAGGCTTGCTAACGCTGGCCCGGCTCCCCCTAAGGCGTAGTTGTGGGCGATGAGGGGCCAGGTTTCTCAGGTAGCCTGGGTGAAGGATCCGGCCAGGACGAGGGGGATGGTCGAGGCAATCGAGAGGGGAGTAATGTAGCCAGGGATCACCTCGACCTGGTCACGGGGACTTTGGGAGCCGCTGAACTGGCCCGCCTGTTACGTGGGGTTACGAAATGTCTTGGTGTCCTGAATATAGGTAACGCACTTGACACTGGCCTATGCATTCCCATCGAAGGGGTTTCAGGTAGTATCGCCACGAAATGCCTTGTGGCCCGGCAAGGGTTGCCGGCCAGGGGTCTTTAGCTCGCGTAGGCAATCACGCCTTGGGAAGACGTGCACAGACGCGCAGCGCCTTATATTTTAATTTATGAAAAGATTTAAAGAAAATGTATATATGCCGGCTTGAGGCCGAGCGCCAAGGGACGAAGATTATGGGCAGAGTCCGCTGCCTCGTCGTCCTCCTTGTCCTAGCCCTTGCGACCCCATATCTCAGCCACATTATCAGCCCTGGGTCAGCGGCAGGGAACCAGGATGCCCAGGTTAACTACATCACCTCGTGCACTAACATTACCTCCCCTGGCTACTACGAGCTCGCCTCGAACCTGACCGGATATCAAACGACCCACTACTGCATAGGAGTGTTCTCAAGCAACGTCGTCCTTGATGGGGGAGGGCACGCACTAAATGGGGCTCCTCCTAGAGGGCCAATGGGTCTCGAAGGAATCTACGTCGGTGAGGCCTCAGGCAACGTCACGATCGACAACGTAATTGTTGAAAACTACTATTACGACGTTTACACGGCAGGGGACGCTGTCATGGTTAAGGACGTCACGGCTAAAGGGGGAATGTACGGCTTCTACATACTTGGTAACTACAGCACCCTGCAGTCTATAGCCGCCAGCACATACATGGACGGGGTTTATGTAGGGGGCTTTGGAGACGTCGTCGAGGCTGCGACGCTTAATGGCAATTACTATTTCGGCGTATACCTTGCTGGCCGAGGGGACGTCGTGAGGAACAGCAACTTCATCGACGACGGCCTGTTCCTATCATTTAAAGCAAGTTACCTTCTGCCGAATTATACCGTAGTTAATGACACGGTTAACGGAAGGCCCCTGGTCTACATTTACAACGAGTCTAACGTATCTGTGAGGTACGCTGGGGAGGTCATAGCGATCGACTCGGCTAACTTAGCCCTCGTCGGGCTTAACCTCAGCAACTCTTCTGTGGGGGCTGAGCTCCTTAACGTCAACAGCTCTAGGGTGGTCAACGTGACCGCTACCGGTATCTACTATGGGTACGGGTTCTACGTTGTCGGCAACTACAACCTCTTCAAGAATGACACGGGAGGGGCAGCACGCGACGTCACCGACGTCGTCGGCTTCCTTGTGATCGGCAACTACAACACAATTGAGGACTCAAGGACTAGCTGGGACCAGACCGGGCTCAACGTCTCAGGCAACGACAACCTCATACGCGAAGTCTCTGCCGATATGAACATGAATGGCGTCCTCCTGAACGGCAACTACAACTTCCTCTCTAACCTGTCAGCGAACTCCGACAACGAGGGACTCTATATCACCGGCAACTACAACACCGTTGAGAACGTAACCGCAAGCTATGATTATGGCGGCCTCAAGGTGAGCGGCAACAATAACACTATAGAGGACGTGAGGACGAACTTCAACAAGGACTACGGCCTCAAGGTCTCCGGCAGCGACAACGTAGTAGAAGGCTCCTATTTCATAGGTGACGGGGATTACGCCATCGTCCTCTTTAGGTCATCTGGTGACCTGATCTACAATAACTTCTTCAACGACACCAGGTACATAGACCTGGCCCCGTGGGTCACAATTCCCTGGGCCTTCTGGAACGTGAGCCTCAAACAGGGCAAGAACATCATTGGGGGCAGCGTGATAGGCGGCAACGTGTGGGTGTCACCAAACGGGACCGGCTTCTCGCAGACCTGTGCCCCGGTGCCCTCTGAGCCAGAGATCTGCGACAGGCCGTTCAACATCGGCGGAAACAACACCGACTACCTTCCGCTTAGGTACGTACGGGCCATGAGCACTACTACCTCAGCCGCTACGGCGCAGACTTCCTCAACATCGCCAGCCCCGCCAGTTAGAGCCCGTGGGCCCTCGGCCTTGACTGCCGTCGTTGTAGCCTCGGCCTTGATAGTCACCGTGGTGGTAGTCCTAGCCCTGAGGAGGCGCTGACCTAATTTTAGGAATTTCATAAATCATTGCGTTCTTCCAGGGACCCATTGTCACGCAGGGGGCTCTGACAGCAACGCCTCTACGTAAATCTTAAGCGCCCTTGACCACTCCTTTCGATTGATGACCCCCAGCTAATGACGGGCCCTGCCGCAAGGTCCTGGGGAGAGGTTGGATGGGAGGGTGGTGTCCCCCTCGATAAGCCCCGGTGAACTGAGGGTGGCAGCGTGTGGCCCATCAGGAGGGCGTCCGCGGCGGAGCCAGGGGCAGTTGAAGGTAAGGACGGTTAAGCCTCGGGCGAACACCCCGCACCGCTTGAAGCCGAGCCGCTCATTAACCCTGCTACATGCTGCACGCCTACAGGGTAACAAATAAAATTATTAAAATAGTGCCTGAAGAGAAGTCACCTACAGAAGCTCTCGGCAATGTCCTTGGCTATCCTGTTCTCTACCTCGAAGTTCCACAGCATCTCCGGCACGTCAACGAGCATGAAGATCTCTGAGAGGAACAGGGTCTCGACGGCCATGACCGCCAGGTTCTGGACCCACTTCCCGATGCCTATCCTTATCACAACGTTGTTTGGGTCGCCGGTGATTAGGATGTTCAGGGCCCTCTCGGCCGCGACGATGTCCCTCAGGAAGCCCCCCTTCTGGGCCTGTATAAGCACGCCATGCGGCGACTCCCTGGAGACCTGGGTCCTGAACCCCTGTGAGGTAAGGTAGTTGACGATGCCGTCCTTAAGCGAGGAAACGTCTACGTTCCTGCCGGCGCAGCTTATGACCTTCTCAGACACCATGCCTATCAGGCCTAGGGCCTCCCCTCGACTAAATACTTATTCAGTATAATTAAAATTTAAACATTATTATTTGCTTAGCTAATGAGGCCGCAGGAGCGGGACAGCCCATGGCGGATCGGCGCTCAACGCCTCCTCGCTAGGCCTACCATCGCAGAGAGGAGAACTGTCAACAGGGTTATGACCTCTGGGCCCCCGACGCTGACGCCAAGCCCCCTCAGCTTACTCATGGCCTCAGGCAGCTGGGAAGCTGCCTTCGCCGGCGTTGGCCTGTACGTAGAGGGGGTGAGGAGCCCGTTGGCCTGCAGCTGGCTTATGAAGTACTGCTCCATGTCCTGGGCGGCCTGCTGGGCGGTGACGTTGTTATAGAAGAAGTACCAGTCTGCGTACTTGTGGAAGCTCGGCCAGTAGTACTGCATCTGGGGCACGTTGGGGAACCTCTGGCCGTACTGGGCCTTCTCAAGCACCCCCTTCATGACCTGGTCAAGGCACCCCTGGGTCTGGTTAGAGGTGGGCTGGGAGAGCTGCTGAAGGGCTGCCTGGTAGGCCGACTGTAGGGCGGGTATGTCCCTTGCGTACGTCCACAGGTTCCACTCGTTGGTGTAGTTGGTCATGAACTCCACGAAGAGGAGCGAGGCCTCCACCTGCTCCTGCGTTGCCCCGCTCGCCTTAGGGGTGGCTATGGCCCAGCCCATGCTCCCTATGAAGGGCATGGCGTGGAGCCCCGTGTAGTTGACGACGGGGAGCGGCGCCGCCCCCAGGTCGCAGCCGAGGGCGCTGAAGTAGCTCCTGACGTGCCATGTCCCGTCGAAGATTATGGCCGCCTTGTTCTGAGTGAACAGGCTGTCCTCGGTGCCTGGGCTCGGGGCAAGGTAGTTGACCCTGAGGACGTATGTCATGTTGTGCCAGAACTCAAGGGCGCTCACCATGGCTGAGCTGTTGAGGTCTGGGAAGGGGGTGCCGTTCCTCAGCACGAATATCTGGCCTCCGAAGCCGGCGAACCAGGCGGCGAACCTGTAGCCCCACTCGGTGCTCGCCCCGTAGGCAACCCCCCAGACGCCGTAGGTCTTATTGATCTGCTCGGCTACCTGTATCAGCTGTGCTGTCGTGTTGGGCGGCGCGCTCACGTACTTCCTGTTGTAGAACATGAAGACGTAGTTGAGGTTGTCTGGGAGGCCGTAGACCGAGCCGCTGAGGTTCCAGTCCTGCATCGCCAGAGGGAGGAACTGCCTGAAGTAGCTTGGGGCCAGGTACTGGCTCAGGTTGAGGAGGTAGCCCTTCGCGAAGACGGCCCCAGCTGAGTCGCTCGTGACCCTTATGACGTTGGGGGCGGTCCCGGACTGCATGTCCTGGAGGTAGTACGTGGCTGATATGGGCTGGTTGTAGATGACGTTCACATGTACCCAGGGGTACTGCTGCTCAAAGGCCGAGAGGCTCTGCTGGAAGGCCTCGTCCTCAAGTGAGCTGTACGAGACGGCAGCCGTTATGTTGACTGGGACAACGGTAACCGTGACAGTGGTGGTGGTCGTCGTTGTTGTAGTGAGCGTGGTCGTCGTGGTTGAGACCGCGGTCGTTGTGACCGGGGAGGTCGTGGTGACAGTCGTGGTAGAGACAACTGTTGAGGTGACGGGGGTCGTCGTGGTGATCGTAGTCGTGACTGTTGAGGTAGTAGTCTGGGCAACGGTTGTCGTGGTCGGGGGCTGCGTGAGGGTCGTCGTGACCGTCGAGGTGACGGGAACTGTGGTCGTCGTGGTGATCGTAGTCGTGGTCGGGCTCGCCGTGGTAGTGGAGGTCAGCGTGTAGGTCGTGGTCTGGGTCGAGG
>JBMFIT010000059.1:0-7153 GCA_049974445.1 Acidilobus sp. | reverse complement strand
GGGTACACGCTCACGCTGAGGGCAAGGCTGGCATAATTAATGCGGCAAGGGCTGGAGTGAAGGTGATAGCCCACTGTGACCTTATGGACGAGGATGCCGCCCAGGAGGTCCTCAAGTCAGGGTCCATATGCGTGCCAACTTTCGCAATTGACTACAGGCTTCTAGGTGAGGGAGATAGGCTAGGGGTGCCTGAGTGGGGGATGAGGAAGATAAGGGAGCTTGTTGACGTGCACCTGGAAAACATCAGGAGGGCTTATAGAATTGGGGTCCCGCTTGCGACCGGCACGGACTTCTCTGGAGGGGTCGGGAGGCATGGCGAGAACGCTGAGGAGATCATTATCTTAGCAGAAAAGGTGGGGATGACGCCAGCCGAGGCCCTGATATCTGCGACAAGGAACGCTGCTATAGCTTCTGGACTTGAGGGGAGGGCTGGGGTCATTAGGAGGGGCTACATGGCTGACCTGGTAGTTGTTGACGGAAACCCGCTGGATGACGTTAGGGTTCTGAGGGACCAGGCAAGGATAAAGTTCGTCATGAGGGAGGGCATTGCTATCAAGGACGAGCTCAGGAGGTAGGGCGGCATATCTTAAGGAACTCCTGGGCGTCCTCCTTCATGTAGACGTTATTAAACATGATAAAGACCTCCCCTCTTAGAGATCTCTCCCTCGCCTTGTTGCACAGGTTCCTCAGGTCCTCCTCAGTGTACTTGTACCGATAGTTGACCTCGCCACGGCCTATGCCATGGAGTCTAAAGTAGGTCGATGGGGACTCCTTAACGGGCTCTGATTTAAATGGATCAACTACGTGAATCACGTTCTCAAGGTCACCTATGACTCTCAGTATGCGGTCAGGCCTCTCCCTCCAGCTTCCCCTAGGCTCCCATCCTACTATGAAGTCCTTAGTGTGGACAGTGTTGAAGAACTCCCTTGCCTGTCTCTCGTTATCCTCGCTGTAGCCGAAGCTAGGCGGCGTCTGGACGACAACAACCCTCGCGCCGAGGCTTCTGGCGGCCCTCTCTACCAAGTCCCACGCCTCTAGGTTCTCTTTCGTCGTCCTTAGGTTCCCGTATTTGTCCGCGAGCTCAGCGGACAGCTTAACCCTTGCCCTCCTCCAGGTCGGGGAGTCTATGGGATGAGTTACAGCCTGCCAGGCCTTCATAGTAAAGGAGAACCCCCCAGGGGCCTCAGAGGCGAGTTTCGCGAGCCTATCCGGGTCCGGCCTGTCATAGAAAGTGTCCTGAAGCTCGACTGCGTTAAACAACCTAAAATACGTGGACCTGCCCAGACACCAGCCGCAGCAGCCAGCCCTGATCATGTCCCCCAATGACTGTTAAGCGTCAGAGTTTAGGGGGCCGCGGGGCGTAGCGTCATATAATAATACGTAAGGTTTTTAACTGCACTGTTAGAGACCCATTTAATAGTTCGGTGTTCGATAGATGGGTGAGTGATATGAAGTACAAGTGGACAGTGCTGACCAACACTACACTAGGGATAACCATGGCTATGATAAACTCATCAGTGCTCATAATATCGCTGCCAGCGATTTTCAGGGGAATTGGGCTTAACCCATTCGCGCCCAGCTCCTTTGACTATCTTCTATGGCTTCTGATGGGTTATGGCGTGGTTACCTCATCGCTCGTCGTAAGCTTCGGTAGGCTCTCTGACGCATATGGAAGGGTAAGGATGTACAGGCTTGGCTTCCTGATATTCACACTGGGGTCTGTGTTGCTCTCAGCCACTTTTGGCGCCGGGACGACGGCAGCCAGCGAGCTGGTCGCGTTCAGGATGGTTCAGGCCGTGGGGGCTGCCTTCCTAATGGCAAACAGCGCCGCGCTGATCACTGACGCCTTCCCTCTCAGCGAGAGGGGGAGGGCCCTAGGGATTAACCAGGTGTCAGGCATGGTTGGAAACTTGGTTGGCCTAATACTGGGAGGTGTGCTTGCCACCTTTGACTGGAGGCTGGTGTTCCTCATAAGCGTACCCTTTGGCGTCGCTGGCACTGTGTGGTCGTACCTTAAGTTGAAGGAGGTCAGACTTCCCAAGGCATCAAATAAGATTGATGTAGTTGGGAACATTGTGTTCGTGGCTGGCATCGTTTCGCTTCTGTCCGGTGTGACCTATGCCCTCGAGCCCTACGGCGACCAGCTAATGGGCTGGACGAGCCCTAGGACAACAACCCTGATGGGAGTTGGCGCGGTCCTCCTCGCAGCCTTCCCGCTTATTGAGATAATGGTAAGCGAGCCTATGTTCAAGATGGAGCTGTTCAGGTCTAGGCAGTTCACCTTTGGGCTTGTCGCAGCCCTTTTGGCAGGGCTAGCGCTTGGGGGACTAATGATAACGTTGACAATAATGCTTCAGGGCATATGGCTGCCCTTGCATGGTTACAGCTTCTCATCGACTCCACTCTGGGCAGGCATCTATATGATGCCCATGATGGCTGGTTTCGTGGCCCTAGGGCCCCTCAGTGGCGCCATGTCTGACAAGTACGGTGCGAGAGGTATAGCGAGCATAGGGCTCGGGATTGTGGTTATCTCGTTGGCGCTGATAGCGGCCCTCACCTATAACTTCCCCTACACCACGTTCGCCATCGCGATCTTCCTCGCTGGTGCCGGCAACGGCATGTTCGTCTCGCCTAACACAGCGAGCATCATGAACGCTGTACCGCCTGAGGACAGAGGTGTGGCATCAGGCATGAGGTCAGTGATGACAAGCATAGCTAACACTGTTAGCATAGCGATGTATTTCTCTCTTCTCCTCAGCGTCTTTGCCCAGAGGCTGCCGTCAGCGCTGAACTCTTCTTTGACCTCGGCGGGGTTCCCGCAGCAGCTCGCGAGCGCGATCTCAAGGATGCCGCCAACTGCTGCGCTGTTTGCCGCCTTCCTTGGCTACAACCCCATGGAGGTAGTTTTGAGGGACCTGCCCTCAGGCGTCGTTATCCAGCTGAACAGGACGGACCCAGGAGCTGTTAACGATGTGCTGAGCAAGTACTGGTTCCCTAGGACAATAGCTGGCCCATTCATGTACGCCTTGAGATACACGCTGCTCGTGTCCGCCGTGCTTGTGACGGTTGCCATAGTCGCCTCACTTATGAGGGGAAGGACGACATACCATGAGAGGGCTGCTGAGGTGGTTACGGGAGGATCCTCGGTGAGGCGAGGAGCCAAGGCGCGAAAGCCTTAGCCAGCGCCAGGATGATCATCGCTGCCAACGGTATAACGATATTGTCATCAACTCCCTCGACCCTTTCGGCAAACGATGACGCAATCCCTGAGGCAATGCCAGCGGCACCCGCCATAACAAGGCCTAAGACGGAGCATACGATCGCCATCGCGAGCGTCCCCTCCCAGCCCTTCCTTCTCTCTCCCCTATGGGCCCTCACGATGCCGGTAACGCCGTCCCCTACTGAAAGGAAAAGGGCTACAAGCGAGCCAAGTAGGAGGCCGCGCGTGAGGAACCAGGACAGGAGCATTGAGACGCCCCACATGAAGGCGAACGTCACCTCGTTATAGTTGCTCTTCTCCTGAAACCACGCCATCAGCTTGAATCTCCTCCTGAGCAGAGTGTAGGCCGCCACTAGAAAAGACAGGGTCACAGGTAGGAACGGTCCTGTGAATATGACCGGTGTCAGGGCTGCGGGCACCCCACCCCCTAGGATGTGAATTAGCTTCCTAGTAACGTACTTGGCCAGGCCGTCATCCCTCAGTTCAGATATTGCCAGCCTATAGTACCTGAAGGAGAGGTCAATGATGACATAGTAAACCCAGCCAGCCAGCACCGCGGCTGCGGCTAACTCAAGGGTCAGGTGTCCTGTCATTCTCTCTAATAAATCAATTATTAAGGGGTTTAAATTTTGACGCGACCGTTAAACAGTAACAAGGCTGCTGAGGCTAAGGTTGAGACGAGAGGGAGGCCTATGAAGACGTAGCTCCCTCCCAGCAGCGCAACGCCTCCAGCGACGGACCCAGCAAGGGAGCCGAACTCCTTAAGGACGGCATAGGTGTGAACTCCATAGCCCGATGCCTCCCTGACAAAGAGCCTGTAGAGCGTCATCTCCACAGATGCGAAAAGCACTAGCGACACAGCGACGTAGATCCCTAGCCAGCTGAGGTCCCTCACGTAACCTAACGTTAGCGACATCCAGAGCCCCCTCGTCACAACGAGCCCCGCGACGAGCGTGACACTGATCGAAGTGGCATCAATGAGAACAAGTCCAATCGAGGCGACAAGGCCAGCTATGCCGAAGGTCAGGGAGTACTGCTGGAACGTGAAGCTCTCAGTCCTCAAATACAGAGGAAGCGCTGTGAGAAAGTAGTCGCCAACGAAGGAAGCAAAGGCGGCCGCCATTCCGAATAGCACAGGTGATGACCTCCCCTTGACGCCTTCCGAGATTGAGCAAAGCAGGCCGTACCTGTCGCCTATGAACGCGGCCACCGAAGCTGAGTACACGCCTATTACCGAGAGGCCACGGAACGCCTTCCCGAGCTTCCTCTCGAGCAAAGGCATGGAAGGCGGCAGCAGGAACGAAAAGGAGAGGCCAAGGGAAGCCGCCAAGGCCAGGGCTGCCCCGACTGGACCTATCGCGCCGATGGCGGGCGTAATGAGGGCTAACAGGAGTAGGCCCATGCCCCTCAACGAGTAGAGGCCAAGCCTCTGGATTGAGCTCCTGAGCTCCCATGAGTCCGCGGGCGTCAGCTCGAAGACGCTCGTCGAAAATGCGAGGTTTGCGGAGGCGGTGGCAGCAGCGTGAGCGACGTATGCCAAGCCCAGAATGATGACGTTTCCCCTCGCGAGGCCAAAGAGTAGGGCTGAAAGGGCTATCATTGCGGATGACAGAAAGGCCAGCCTTCCATGCTCGCCGGCGTCGGCGAACCTTCCAAGGAGCTCATTGGCAGCTATGAACGCGGCGCTCCACGCGCCGCTTATCACGGAGAACTCGACGTAACTTACCTTCGGGTCAAAGCCTATATAGTTGAACAGGGCGAAGTCAGCTATTGACAGCGTGGCGATGTAGACAACTCCAGCGGTGTACCACAAGCGAGCCCCTCTCGCCCTCATAGGGCGAGAGGGGGTTAAGGGAGTCAAGGCCCGCTCAGATGGATTGGGCGTCGCTCACCTAATCACCCTAGGCAGACCTCATCATAGCGGGCACTCACATAGCTGTAGTGTGGGGATAAGTCCTTAATAGTAGATAGAGGTTAAGTATAGCGGCTATTTACTCAGTGCCTGGGTCACGTTGGAGGTCTTGCCAGGACTTTACAGGGTACCGGTTCCCGAGACAAACGGCAACGCGTACATCCTTGTCAGAAACGGCCTTGCCGCCGTAATAGACACCGGTATACCGGGTAAGGCCAGCGCCATACTTGACGAGGCCTCAAGGATCGGTCTAGCGCCCAGCTCAATCGAGGCCATAATACTAACCCATTTTCACTTTGACCACTCCGGTAGCGCTGACGAGCTGAGGAGGCTGACGGGGGCTAAGGTCCATATTCACGAGGCTGACGCCCCCTATTTGCAGGGCCTTCAGCCCCCGCCCCTGCCAAGGGAGGCTCCAAGGGAGGCGGTCGAGGCCTACAGGTACTTCAGGCCCGTGAAGCCAGACGGACTCCTCAGAGATGGGGATACGGTGTTCGGGCTGAGGGTCATCCACATACCTGGACACACGCCTGGTTCTATAGCACTTTATGATGGGAGACTGCTCTTCTCGGGTGACACGTTAAACTTCAGGGAGGGCAGGGTTCAAGGGCCACCCCCAGCATTTACAACCGACATGCGGGAGGCGATAAGATCCCTTAGAAGGCTGCTGTCGCTGGACTTTGACGTTCTCCTTCCTGGCCATGGAGATCCGGTAACTGGGGGGGCGAGGGAAAGAGCTGTCAACGACCTGAGGGAGATCATAGGCGAGGTGTAACCTTAAACCCATTATTTAAAAATTATTTTAATTAGATAGTTTATTTAGGATGTTCCAAGATAAGGCTTTGCGTCGGTATACGTAACAAGGACTCCACAAAGTTAACTGAAGAGATTAAGGGGTCACGCTGACTTCCTTCAACTGCCCCCTAAGGCGAATTCTGGGAGGACCCTAACTTAGAGGGACAAACAATAATATGAAATTGCTGCCTCTGTGGCGGGTGGGCAATCTCGCAGGGAACAGCTGTGCTTAAGCTTGGGGCTATAAGGTCGATGCCGCGGGGGGCTCTTGTTGTTAGGCCTGGCGAGTTTGACCTAAAGAGGTTCAAGAGGGGGCTCCTGATCCTTCAGAGGGATGGAAGGCGTGTTGGGGTCACTTATGACATAATCGGCAACGTCAACTCGCCCTACGTAGTAGTCAAGCTAGATCCCGGGGCGGAGGTCTCACCTGGGGAGGAACTCTTCGTATCGATCCCGTCCCGCCCGCCCGCTCTGAGGAGAGGCAGGAGGTGGAGGAGATGAGCGGCATTGAACCAGTTGGGGGAAGGAGGTGTCCGATCTGCGGCGGTGAGATGGTCGAGGACGATGGGAGGCTTGTGTGCCCATCGTGTGGCTACGTGCTTGACGAGTCCCCCATATCAGACCAGCCTGAGTGGCGTTACTTCAGCGCAGGAGGCGTTAAGGGCCTTGAAAGGGCTTCAATGGCTAATGACATGTTAAGGCACGACTATGGGATAAGCGTCCACTCCTTCGTAGCTTCAAGGAACAGGTCAGTCCTCAAGAGGGTGGCACCGCTTCGCTCAAGGATAGCAAGGCCTCACCCAATAATGAAGGGGGAGAGCACCGCTGTCGAGATATTCACGATAGCCAATGACGCCGCGAGCCACTTTGAGCTGCCTCAGACCACGAAGGACTTCATGGGCGCCTTACTTCACGCCTACGTTGAGAAGGCGAAGAGGCCCGTCGGAAGGGAGAAGGCCCAGATAGTGGCCGCGGCCCTTGAAAAGGTCGTAGAGGTCTACAACCTTGGCATCTCGAAGGGCGAGATAAAGGCCTTCTTTGACATTGACGACAACGATCTATGGGAGGGGGTAAGGAGACTGAGCGAGTCTGGCGCGCTCGACATTGTTAAGCGCGCTGAGGCTGACAGGTTCAAGAACTCAACAGACAGGGTTCTCGAAAGGACCCTGACTTACATCACTAGGATCGTATCAGCCCTGAACCTCCCTCATAACCTGACACAGCAG
>JBMFIT010000058.1:0-7347 GCA_049974445.1 Acidilobus sp. | reverse complement strand
CTGGAGGACCGTAAAAGCCGTTGTCCTCTGTACCGGGGCCCTGGGCTTTACGGACCGATGAGCTTTACGGCGTCACAAAATATCTTTCCCTGGCCATCATCGCCAGCCGCGCCCTATCCTACTCATCACCTCAGCTTCAGGAGGCCCCGACCCTGGAAGGGTCGGGGAGCCGTCAGCTGGGGGCATCGTGTCCTAGGAGGCCGCTTGTAAGTGATATCGTCGCGAGTGAGGGGGGCCAGAGGGCTCAGGCAAATTATCTCGGCAGGCATAGCCGAAGGCAGGGCCCGTAGCCCAGCCAGGATCAGGGCGCCGGCCTCCGGAGCCGGAGGTCCCGGGTTCAAGTCCCGGCGGGCCCGCGTTAGCCTGGGAGCTTCTCGTTATTGTCAGGCCTTACCTTGGCCTAGGCTCGGAGGCCTCCGCGTAACGGCTCCAGCAGTAGGGCTTTTTATTGTGCCTCTGAGACGATCTGCGCGAGGAGCCTCCGTGTCGCTCTCCGCCGTACCTATGGACGTCCTCGGGTACCTGTTCTGGCTGCTGCTACTGTTCGCGATGATATCGCCCTGGCTCTCGATGAGGTCCCTTCAGCACGCGAGGCTCAGGCTCATACGGCTTATGGAGCGGAAGTACGGGTACAGGGTCATAACCATGATTCACAGGCAGGAGAAGGTCGGGCTTCTCGGCGTCACCGTCTACAGGTACATCGACATCGAGGACTCCGAGGCCGTGATCAGGGCCATAAGGACCACGCCTCCTAACGTCCCGATAATGCTCGTGCTTCACACCCCCGGGGGCCTCGTCCTCGCGGCTTCCCAGATAGCGATGGCCCTTAGGCAGCACCCTGCCAGGAAGGTCGTTGTGGTCCCTCATTACGCCATGTCAGGGGGGACTCTGATCGCGCTCGCCGCTGACGAGATAATAATGGACCCGAACGCCTCGCTGGGACCCCTCGACCCCCAGCTTGCGGCGCCGGGCGGCACCTACGTGCCTGCCCCCTCAGTCCTCAGGGCCGTTGAGCTGAAGGGAAGGGAAAAGGTTGACGATCAGACCCTGATACTTGCTGACATGGCGGAGAAGGCCATTAAGCAGGTGAAGGGGCTTGTCATAGAGCTTATCAAGGACAGGGTCGGCGAGGTGAGGGCTGAGCAGATAGCCGACGATCTGGTGAGCGGCCACTACACGCACGACTACCCGCTAACGGTCAGGCAGCTTAAGGAAATGGGGCTCAGCGTCTCGACGAACGTGCCCCCGGAGGTCTATGAGCTGATGTCACTTTACCCCCAGGCCAGGGCAGGAAGGCCAGGCGTCGAGTACCTGCCCTACCCCTCCGTCCCTGGCATGACCCCCAAGGAGCAGAGGGGCTAGGGCCAGCGGCTGCGTAAGGTCGCCCCCAAGAGGATGACAACCCTTGGCGCGCTCGAGCCGCCCAACAGATGTCAGCGACGGCCACAAGCTGAAGGTGATGATCATCAGCGACCTCCACTATAACATAGCCTTGCACGGGCGCATCGATGAAAGCGTGGCCTGGAGGTGGCTTATGAGGTTCGTCAGGCTTCAGGCGCCCGACCTCCTCATCGGGCTCGGCGACTGGGGTGAGGCCATAAACAGGGACGAGCTGACAGCCCTACTTCGGGTCGTCAGGCTCTGGTCGATCTACGGCAACCACGACTACGTCCAGGTGCTGAGCGAGGCCCACAACGGTGACGGCGAGCCTGTCCTACTGGAGGACGGCGAGGTCAGGAGGTTCGGCGGCCTCAGGTTCGGCGCGATCAACGGCGTTGTGTCTTTGACGGGCAGGATGAAGGGAGGGGTCCCGACGAAGAGGCCAGAGGAGTTCATAAGGGTTGGCAGGAGGCTTGCGGGAAAGGTTGACGTCCTTCTCCTTCACGACTCCCCAAGGCTCCCCCTCCCCGCCTACAGTTCCATCATAGAGGACGGCCGCCCACAGGCCGTGGAGGCCGCCATAAGTGAGGCCAGGCCGAGGCTCGCTGTATGCGGGCACCTTCACATCAGCCCATGCACCCTCTTCAGGCGCGACGACGGAGTCACATGCGCAAGGGTGATATCGAGTCAGGAGTTCAAGCACTACCTCGTGCTTTACCCTGGGGACATGAGGTTGGAGTTCTGGCGGGAATACGACAGGGTCAAGTGCCTGCCCTGACCCCGTACATGGAAGCGGGCAGGGCCTAGCGGTGAACTCAGGAGTCATGGGGCCATGGCCTCATAACGCGCCCCAGCGTCCCTTAGCAGGCGACCAGGGGCCGTACAGGACGCGGCTTCACGCGGGCAGGCTGCCCTCTGCGTCACGCCCTCGCTCAGGCCCCCTGAAGAGGACGTACAGGGTAACGTCATAAGCCGCCTTCATCAGGCCGGCCAGGAGAACTGGAAGTATGACCGCGCCGCCTGCGATCAGGGCCCCGACGACGACCCCTGAGGGAAGCGTGGCAACTAGCCTTGCCGAGTTGGTGGCCGAGTTAGCGGAGGGCAGGTCCTCAGCTGGAAATATCTGAGCCATGAAGGCCTGCCTCGTGGGCACGTCCATCTGGGACAGGGACTGCCTTGCAAGAAGCGCTGCTGCCGCAGCCGGGAAGCTGGGGGCAAGCCCAAGCCCGACGAGGAAGGCGTTGGAGGCAAGGTGGCTGAAGACCATGACGTTAAGGTTGCCGAACATCCTGGCGAGGGGGTAAGTTAGCGCGAGGGATGTAGCGGTCAGCGCGAGGGCCGCGGAGAAGAGCGGGCCCAGCTGCTGCAGCCCTGCCCCGAAGCGGACGTGAAGCCAGTATGAGAGGAGAGAGAGCGATATCATGCCACCCGCGAAGGCGTCAACGGCAAAGAGCGTCGAGAGGGTCATGGCCGTCCTCCTCGACCTGTCGCTTGAGAAGTAGCCCCCTTGACCCCTCCTGGGCGGGAGGGTCAGGCGGCTGTAGAGGGCCACCATTGAGGAGCCGGAAGCCACAAGGGCCAGGTAAGTAACCCTCAGCTCCCTTATCGGTGAGACCGCGAGGCTCCCCAGCGATGAGGCTGTGTAACCGAGCATGTTGTAGAGAGTGTACGCCCTCTGGGGGTCGTCAGATATCAGGGGCAGGACCGAGGCCTCTATGGACTGATAGGGGCCTGCCTCCGTCCCTGTCGTGCTCACGTTTCCCATGAAGAGGAAGGCCAACACCAGGGGAGGCTGCGTCAACAGGAAAAGCGCGAGCCCGCTTATGACAGTGAGCGCGGAGAGAGCCATGAGGGACCTCCTGAGGCGGGGTCCGCCAAGCATGCCTACGACGAAGTTCGAGGCCACGTTTCCCATCACGACCAGGACAACCGAGAGCCCAATATAGAGGGGGCCGAGGCCTAGCGACGAGAGGTATATCGGGGTAACTACGCTCACCATGGCCGAGGCGAGTACCCTCACGAACTTCACCGAGTAGACCTCTACCTCCTGGGGGGACATGGCCCTCAGCCACCTGCCGAGCCCAACGGCACTGTGCTCTCATCTACGGCCGGCCCTGGCGTCACCCGGGCCTTTTGCGCATCGCCCACGTCGGCGTGAGGGGCCATCTTTATATTTAGGGCTGTTATGGGCAATATAAGAACATCTCTGTTAGCGTGAAAAGGGGTCCAGCCCCAGGGGCTCAGTTAGCCGGCCTCCCCCTCGCCCTCTTCCTCCTCGAAGGGCCTAGCTGAGGCCCTCGCCCTCAGGTCGTTGATCACCTTAAGGGCCTCCTGCTCCTCCACCTGTCTGCCAGTTAGCGCGGACTTGGAGACGTAGTCCGCCACTACCTCCTCCACCTGCCTTCCAGCGACCTTCAGCCTCGACCTGCCGAGGATCACGGGGGAGGGCTCCAGGACAGCACCGGTCTTGAGGAGTACCTCGTCGTTCAGCGGGGTTATTATGACAGCCCCCACGTCCCTTCCTCCTGCCCTCATGGTAAAGATTACGTCGCCGTCCTCAGTCTCCCCCAGCCTCGCGGCCTCATATCTAAGCCCCGTGACGGCTATTTCAGCAGCCTTCGAGGCAACCTCCTTAACGGCCGGCGTGAGCTGGTCTTCAGGCACCCTCCTGAACACCTCGACGGTCAGGGTGTCCCACCTCCAGGATATCTCCTTCCTGGCATCATCTACGTCGTAGTCTATCCTTACCCTGACCACGTCACCCTTGTCGAGCTTGAGCCTGTTGACGAGGATCTCGAACAGCACCCTGTTGAGCTGGGCGGCGCCATAGGCAACCTTCTGGGCCCACTCCCTGTCAGCCCTCGTCCTGTCCCTCAGCTGGGCGAAGAGGGTCCTCCTGACCTTTAGGGCATAGGCCCCTACAATGATGAGACCTGAGCTTAGCCTGGGCAAGGCGGCGCACCCACATTAATAATACTGTTGGCTGGATGGAATAAAAGGTATGAGGGAGGTGCTCACTTGAGCACGGCCTCCCTGAGCCTCCTCGAGTCGGCCAGCATCGCCGCCAGGTCAGCGAGGAAGGCCCCAGCCTCGTCTGGGCCGACGGCCCTTGGGTCCACCGACAAAGCAAGGCCGACCACGTGCGCCTCGCGGCCGCCGCCCGTCTCGCTAACCACGTACGAGGCCCTTATCCTCCCCACCACGAGGGTCGAGGCCACCTGGGGGAAGGAGAGGCCGAGGCCCCAGTCCATCCCATAGGGGCCCAAGTTGACGAGGGCAAAGGTGGCCCCCGAGAGGTCGGATGACATCGTGCCAGAGGTCAGCGTTGACGATATCTCCTCGACTGGCCTCCTGGCAGCGTCGTCAATTATCACGGCGGTCACCGTCCCGCCCCTGTAGACGGGCACGGCCACGTTGACCTGGCTGAAGCTGACTGCCTCATCGCCCTCAACCCTTGAGTTGAGCCGCACGTAGGTCCCCCCGCCTAGGAGGCGGGCGACGGCCCTCACGAGGATGGCGGTGCTGGATATGTTGACTAGGGGCCTCTCCTTCCTGAGCTCATCCCTGAGCCCAACGAACCCATCGGCGACGGCCTCCCTCAGGACGAGGGTTCTGGGGACGGTAGGCGAGCTAATCACCCCAGCTAGGGAGTCAGGGGGGATCTTTCTCCTTAGGGTCGGTTCGAGCAAGGCGCCTCCCTAAGACCCAGTAGAGGTGGGGTTTAAGCCCTTTGATAAGGACCTGGCCATTGCCCTAAGGTCCCTGTACGCCTTGACCATGCTTCCGACGCCGATCACGCCCACGACGAGCAGGACGAGGGCAAGGCCTACGCCAAAGGCGTCAAGGTTGGGTATAGGTAAGCCTGTGCTGATGGCGAACCGGTCAACCGGCGGGATTAGGAGCACGAGAGCGCCTATCAACATGAAGGCAAGGCCACCGTAATAGAGCGTCCTGCCGGCCGTCGCGGCCCCCAGCTTCCTAATGGCGTCCTCGCCAAGGCCATTGTGCCTAACAACGGCTGCGAAGGCGGCACCGAATGCTATCTGCATGGCCATGGTGCCGAGGCCGAACATGAGCCCTGGAAGGGGTGCGTAAAGAAGCGAGCCAACCCTTGGGGCGAGCATGAACGTTATCACGGTCGCGTAGGCCCCGAAGCCAAACCCCGCTATCAGCCCGTGGACTATGGTCATCCTAAGCGGCACGTCCCTGAGCCTCTCGTAGAGGTTGGTCCTCTCGGCCTCCCTCGCGTGCGTCCTGCTCCTGAGGAGCCTGTCCACCTCGAGGTGGACGTACTTCCCCTTGAGGACGTACGACCCCGCGACGGCCATTACAACGCCAACTATGATGTAGACCGGCCCGTCAAGGTTGTACTTCTGGTAGAAGTAGGCCAGGCCGAGGTAACCCAGCGTCGTCAGCAGGGCCCTCTGTAAAGTGAAGCCTAGGGAGAACAGGAAGCCTGCCTTCATGCCCCTCCTTGTGCTGTAGGCCCCGACGGCGTAGCTGAAGGTTATGGGCCAGGTGTGCTCGTCGGGGGTGGCCCCGTGGAGGAGGCCAAGTATGAACGAGATCAACAGTATCAGGCCTAGCGACAGACCCGTCGGGGGATTCAGCAGCCACTCAATGGAGCCCCAGAGGCTCATGTGCACACCCGCCATTAGTTCTAAAGTATATGGTGCACAAGGCCTAAAATACCTTTCCTCCATCAAGGGTTATAAGCAGGCCTAGGATGCGTAGACGAGGGCCTTGGCCCCCGCGCCGCCGTAGCTCAGCCGGTAGAGCGCCGCCCTGGTAAGGCGGAGGTCCCGGGTTCAAGTCCCGGCGGCGGCTCCACGCCGTTGTTAACAGTTTCCGATAAACCGTGAAGTTTATATTATTTGATATCATTTATCACCCCTAATCCTTTTAATGCTATTAAGTAAGCCGAGGCCGTATGTCTGTCAAATCCTTTTTCTCTCATCACCCTATCATGATCCTCGGAGTTAGTGGTGCCCTTTGGGTTGACCAGCACGACGTTAAACCCCAGCCTTAAAGCTTTAATAACACCGTGAGTTAACATTTGCTTCTTAGCGAAACGCGAAACCTTCCTGTTGCCGCTCCTGCTCCTGGTGAACTTCCTCTTCTTCACCAAGAACAAGTCCTCGAAAGCAACATAATCAACGCCGATCCTTGATAGGAAGTTGAGGGCCTCAGACAGAGCATTTAAACGCAAGGCCTTTGCCTTCTCTTTAGGGAAGCCGTGGGAGACGGCCTCGGAGTACCACCAGGTTCTTCTGGCAACAACTTTACCGTCCCTGTCAATTACAACAACGTTCAGCCTGTCGCTGTTCAAATCGAAGCCAGCAATCAAACCGTAACCACCAGGTTTTGGTGAAGAGAAGTGCTTCAGGTACAGCCAGAGCGGGATCTGGAGGTGGATCATCGGGTAATGCTTGAAACTCACCACAGCGCCATAGCCCTCCTCCCCTTTACTTGCTAGTTCTTCTAGCTCTTTAAGCAATGGCAAGTACTCTTTACCGAAATACGCTTTCCCGAAAACCCACTTCCTGCTCCACGGGTCTTTGACCCTGACTTCAACGTGATCCTCCAGAACGTGGAACTTCACGTTCCTGTTGCCCTTATCGATTTTATTGCCCCTGCTGCCGAACCAGAGCCCCCTCACCTTGGTGTGTAAAACCTTGCCGTGCTCGCCCTCCCTGTCAAGCAGGTTATCAACGATGGCCTTAGCCTGCTTTAAAGCGGTTTCCAGGTAAACGTAGTTAGGCAAAATGTAATAAAACTCCTTTGTCAGCTCCTGTACGCTTTTGCCTTCAAACAGCTGCCTAATGGCGCTTTTAACTGCCTGCGAGTACGCCCTGGCGATCCTAACTACCCTTCCCTTATCCTCAAAAATTACCTTGCCGTTTACCGTAACGAACTGGAAGTTCTCGAGCGCCTCCCTGGAACCAATTAGCCTACTCGTCATCTGGC
>JBMFIT010000057.1:0-7356 GCA_049974445.1 Acidilobus sp. | reverse complement strand
GCATGCTGCTCTTCCCGAGCTCGCCCAGGTCCTGGACCTCCGTGACCATAGCGTCAGCAAGGGGCATAGGACTCGTCCTACCCCCCTTCACGGCGCCATTCTTCGGGGCCGTGGCCGGCATGGCCGCATCGCTCGCTGCTGGGCTGCCCGTTGTCGTCAAGGCGCCCTGGCAGGCCGTCGCGTCATCGTTGGCCGCCTCGCTAGTAATCAGGAGGACCGACCTAGGGGATTACGTCTCTGCCTCCCCGTTCAGGGGGCCGCCCTACCTAAGGGGCCTCTCGTCAGTAATACTGTTCGGTAGGCCCGAGACGTCAGGCGCTGTCTGGAGGGAGCTCGGGCTCAGGCCCTCATCTAACTGCTCAGGCAGGTCGGCTGTCCTTGTCTGCTCAGAGCCGTCAGACGTCGAGACCTTAGCCAAGTCAATAGCCGAGCTCGCTGTATCCCACGCTGGCCAGGCCTGCGGGAGCGTCAGGTGGGTCCTCACGAGGAGGGCGCTGGCAGGCCCCCTCGTCGACTCCCTCGCCGACGCAGTTGAGCAGATGTCTGTTGGGAACCCGCTGGAGGGGAAGGACATAGGGCCCGTCAGGGCAAGGGGCCTCGTTGAGAGGGCCCACAGGCTTGTGAATGACGCCGTGGCCAAGGGGGCGAGCGTCGAGGTCGAGATGAGGTCGAGTGGCAACTTCGCCTCGCCAGGTCTGCTAAGCGGCGTGCCTAGGGGGGCTGACTTGCTGTGGTCCGACCTCCAGGCCCCGGTTCTGGCCGTCTCAGAGCTCGAGGACTGCTCGGAGGCCGTAGAGACCGCGGGGATGATGGGCGGAGCGACCCACGCGCTCCTCTATGGCCCCATGGCCACGGCCGCCTCACTAGCCTCGTCTAGGCCTGGGCTCGTCGTGATCAGGCTGGGGGAGGAAGAGGCGTCCCCCGCCAAGGGCCCGTGCTTCACGCTGGGCGACCCGGTTGAGGCCCTCTCAGGGGGAGCGGAGCTCTGGGGGAGGTCGTTACTCCTCTTCTGAGGGGCCCTCCTCCCCCTCGCCTCCCCCCTCCTCTTCACCGCCCTTTCCCTCAGCCCTTCCCTCAGCAGGCGCCGCCCCGCCAGCGGATGGGGCCAGTATGTACCTGACCTGCAGGCCGCCCGGAGACTCGAACCTAAGCTCGAGGGGGCTGTCGGTCTTAAACTGCACGTCAACGCTGTCGGCAACCTTGGCAAGGGCTAGGACCCTATCTAGGTAGCTGAAGTCATAGCTGCCGACCGCCTTCTCATTTACCTCTAGCAGCACGAGGCTTGCGCTGCCGGATAGGAACTTGGCCTCAACCCTCCTCTCACCTGCGGCCCTAACAGCGAACATGTCGGGGGTGGCCTCAAGCTGGACGAGGTCACCGAACTCCCCAGCGTCGCTCAGGGCCCTCCTGAAGGCGTCCGAGATTATCTTGACGTGGGCGGTGTGCTCCAGCCTTATCTCGGGCGCCTCGGAGGAGACCTGAAGGTTAGGCAGCAGGTAGGTCCTCGGGACCCCTCCCTCGACCTTCACCAGGAGCTGGGAGGGGGACACCATGAACGTGACCACGTCATTCTTCTTAGTCCTTGAGAGCACCCTGGACAGCGAGGAGAGGTTTGCCCCGACCACCAGGCCCTCCTCCTGCACCTCATACTCGGCGAAGTTCCCGTATGGGATTACGACCTCTATGTAGGCAACCTTGGCAGGGTCCATGCCGGCCGCCCTCACCCCGTCCTTGGTAACTGTGAAGGCGGCCTCCTCCAGGACACCGCTGAGGGTGTCTATCAGGTCGGCGAGGATCCTTGCGTTGAGGTACCTCAGCCTGGCCTTGGCCTCCCCGAACTGGGACTCAAGCGCTGACAGCCCAGCCACCCGTAGGTCTATTTACAGCATAGCTTAAAATCCGAATATCCCGTCGTCAATGGGAGCCTTGGCCAGGGCTGCCGACTACCTGAGCCTCCTGAGGCCTGAGAACGACTTCCTGATGGGAGCCATTGTCGTAGTCGGCGCCCTGGTCGGTGGAGGGGGAAGGCTCCCGGGCTGCCCAGCGCTGGCAATAGGCTTCCTGGTAGCCTTCGCTCTCTCTGCCTCCGCCATGGTACTTAACGACGTCGTGGACCTAGAGATCGACAGGCTCAACCAGCCCGACAGGCCGCTGCCGTCAGGGAGAGTCCCGGTCGGCCACGCCTGGGCCCTCTTCGGGGCCCTCTCGGCGGTCGGCCTCGCGCTCTCTGCGCTCCAGGGGGAGGCAGAGCTCGCCCTAGCCCTAGCCTCATACGTGGTCGCCGTGTCCTACGACCTGAGGGGGAAGAGGACTGGGCTCCCAGGGAACGCTATGGTCGCCTTCACGGGCGTCTCCCCGATACTATATGGGTCTCTGCTATCAGGCGGCATAAGCCTCGTCGTGGCCCTTGAGGCCCTGATGATATTCCTGGCCATGATGGGAAGGGAGATAGTTAAGGGGGTCGCCGACGTCGAGGGCGACGTGGCCCACGGTGTAAGGACCCTCGCGGTCGCCATTGGCAGGGGGCCCGCGTCGCTTGTCTCGGTAGCCTTCTTCGGGGCCGCCGTCGCCCTGAGCCCGCTCCCGCCGCTGCTAGGCCTTGCCAACAGGCTCCTCTATTCAGTCCCCGTGGCCATAGCCGATGCGGCATTCATATACGCATCAACATCAGTCGCCAGGGAGCCAACGAGGGAGAGGGCCCTGAGGGCTAAGGAGCTCGAGCTGGCAACCTATGCCATTGCCCTCCTAGGCTTCGCCCTCGGGTCCCTGAGGTGGGCCTAAAGCAAATTAAAGCTGAAACTCGGACCAACACAGGCCGCATTGGAGCTGCTGGCGGAGCTGACGCCGCGGAGGACGCTCGAGAAGACCGTTGGGGCAGCAAGGGAGCTCTCCAGGTACGCTGACGCGATCGACGTCCCCGACGCCCCCCTTGGGCTTCCCGCCCCATCCTCCCCCATCATATCGGCCCTGATAAGGAACCTCCTGAGCCCGCCACCTGAGGTCGTGGCGCACGTCAGGCTTCTCGACTTAAGTGAGCTAGGCGCTGTGAATGTGGCCCAGGCCCTCGAGGTCGCTGGCGTGTCTAGGCTCGTCCTGCTCAGGGGCGACAGGCCGGCCCTTGGAGACCCATGTGACAAGGAGCCGGAGAGGGTCCTAGCGTCTGTCAGGTCCATCGGGCTCAGGATCAGGCTGGGCCTCCTCCTGAGCCTCTCCAAGCCGTTTAGCGAGGTTATGAGGAGGCTCTCGGCCGGCGCCGACTTCTACTTCGTGACCAGGCCCTGGCGCTCAGGCCTACTGCGCACGGTCTCGTCAGAGGCCAGGAGGAGGGGGGCGAGGACGTACGTATACCTTGTTGTCGAGACTCCTAGGAACGCTCACCTCCTCCCCTCGATACCCCCTGAGGAGAAGCTTTCGGAGGGAAGCGTGAGGGAGGCTGTCAGCTCGCTTGAGGAGGCCGTCGACGGGGTGATAATATCGTCACCTGGGGACAGGGAAGTCCTGCTCAGGTCCCTGAGGGAGGCGAGGGAGGCGATTGGCTAGAGGGCCAGGAACAGGCACGCCGCCACGGCCCTCGCCAGGGCAACGTAGAGGAACAAGGGTCTGAGGACCTCGATTCCGTACCTGGGCTCAAGCGCCTCGTAGGTCACCCCCCCGAGCTCACCTCCAATGAGGGCCCCCACGCCCATTATGATGCTGTAAGTCCCTATGGCCGCCCTCCTGTCCCGGGCCCTGTCAACGAGGTAGGAGAAGTACGCGACGTTGTTAATGGAGTTGGCAAGTCCAGCGAGCAGCTGGGATGCGTAGATACCATATATATTTGGCGAGATCGCGTACGCAATCGCGAAGAAGGTGTTAGTCAGCCTGCCGATGAACATTGAGAGCTTGAGCCTCCTCGCGATGAAGCCCCCTATCACCCTCTGGACCACGACAGTGGACGACGCGGCTATGACGTTTATTATGGCGACCTGAAGGGTCGTCATCTTGAATATGTAGATCTGGGCGAGCGGGAAGAGGGGCCAGGCGAAGGACCAGGCCAACATGTAGATGAAGTTGAAGGCAAGGAACCTCTCGAGCCCCCTGACCTCAAGCCTGTGGCAGCACACCCTTGGGTCCTCCTCATATGGGAGGCCTGAGACAATGAACGACACAGCGAGGGTCGCAAGGGCAGATGCGAGGAAGACGTACTTGGCCAGGAGCACGCTCGTCGCCATGTAGAGCCCGCCTGCGACTATCACTGGGAGGGAGCCGAGGGCCCCAAAGAAGGCCATCCTGGAGAGGAGGACGCTCCTGCTCCCCCTGCTGTAGAACTCGCTGAGGAGGGACGTCCCCATCCCGCTGACCCCTGACCCGACCATGACGAGGGCGACGAGGACAGTGTACATTGCGTGGGAGCCGATGAAGGGCATCATGAGCGCCAGGGCTACCGCCTTAAGGGCGTTACCGGCTATGACCAGCTCCCTCGCCCTCAGCCTCGTTAGTGAGCTGAGGTACTGCGACAGGTTCGTGAAGAACGTGCCGGCAGTTGACACGAGGCCAAGCATGTAACCGGGGAGGCCGAGGCTGGCCCCTATGAAGGAGAGGTAAGGCGAGTAGGCGCTCCCCACCATGCCATTGACTAGGTTATATAACGACAGCCTCCTGACGCCCTCCCGGCGTAAGCCCTCACTTCCTCTATCGCCCATGGCTGCCTTAGCCTGTAAGTTGAACTTCCATTAAATACCGCGCTGGCCAATAGGACACCGGTGGAGCTTGGCCAGGAAGATTGAGGGCGTCGTGGTACCCCTCGTAACCCCCTTCAGGCAGGACGGCTCCCTCGACGTTGACTCCTTCCAGTGGCTCTGCAGGAGGCTTGTCAGCGCTGGGGTCACTGGGCTTTTCCCCAACTCAACAACGGGGGAGTTCGTCCACCTTACCGTTGAGGAGGCCGAGAGGCTCGTAAAGGCAGCCGTAACGGCTGCCCCCGCGGACGTGATGGTGCTGCCAGGCGTGAGCTCCAACAGGACGGAGGACTCGGTGAACATGGCGAGGAGGTTCGTCGACCTGGGCGCTGACGGGGTCATCGTGCTTCCCCCGTTCTTCTTCAGGGGAGGCGAGGAGATCATCTACAGGCACATCTCAGAGGTCGCCAAGGCTGTCGACGTGCCCGTCGTGGTCTACAACAACCCCATCAACACCGGGGTCGTGATACCGGTGAGCCTATACGTTAGGCTTGCCCAGGAGTTCAGCAACGTGATGGCCGCAAAGGTGACTTACGCGGACTTCTCGTACCTCGTCGAGCTCATAAGGGAGGTCAAGGCGGCCAGGAAGGACTTCTCCGTCCTTACGGGGCTTGACTACATGGAGCTGGCCACCCTCGAGCTTGGCGGCGACGGTGTGGTCGGGGCCCTCGCCAACATAGCCCCTGAGGTCCACGTCGGCCTCTACAGGGCCTGGGACTCGGGCAACTACCAGGATGCCCTCAGGTACCATAACGTGCTCCTTGAGCTCAGCAGGCTGTACTGGTACAGGGCCTCGGGGGCCGAGTCCCCGGCCTTGATAAAGGGGGTCCTGGAGGGGCTGGGGACACCGGTCAGGAGGTTCGTGAGGGCGCCCCTGAGGCCCCTCACGGACCAGGAGGTCTCGGACGTGACTAACATCGCCTCCGCGGCCCTCTCCCAGCTCAGCCGGCAGAGCTGAGGATCCTCTGGACCCCGACCACGAGCCCTACGCCGGCCACGCCGGCGAGGACTCCCAGGGACAGCATAACGAGCCCCGTCCTAACTATGACCAGGGACCCTGACCTCTGGGCCAGCGCAGTCACGTTGTAGAGGGTGTAGTTGACGGAGGTGTACGGGGTCCCGTTCGCGTAGTAGTAGTCAAGGCTGGCCCAGAGCAGCACGCCAGTCGAGAGGGAGTAGTAGGCTACCTCCCTCCCGAAGAGCCCGGCCGGGCCCGTCAAGTTCTCCTCCAGCACGGCGACCGAGTACGGCGAGCCCTTCAGGAAGATGACCGAGTGGGGGAGGGCGGAGAGCTCGTCAGCGTAGGCTATGAACGGCTGCCCTCCCTCGGGCACCTCAGCGGGCGGCTGGGTGAGGGACTCAAGGCTGGAGGCGAGGGTCGGGCTCCCGCCAACCCTTGTCACGTAGGTCAGCATCGTAAGCAGCCCGCTCGAGGCCAGCTCGCTGGTCTCGTTGAACTTGACCAGGAGGAGGGCCCAGGCGCTCTGGTTAGTTGGGTACGAGAGGGCTGTGACGTTGTACATGAGCGCGACGTACGAGGGGTTCTCGGGGAGGATCGAAGAGCTGAGGGGCTCGAAGGGCCGCACGAGGCTAAGGGAGAGGCCTAGGTAGAGGCCGAGGGCTAGCAGGCCTATGAGGACCAGGGAGACGCCCTCAACGACCCTCGGGTTCAACCCAACTCCCCCGCTAAGGGGCGCCAAGGGTATTAATAACCCGTGAAGCTGAGGGCAACCCCTGACTTAGTTAGCCAGACGCCGTGACTAAGTGAAAAAGGTTTTTAAACCCTTATCGTTTCAAGCTGGTTCGGTGTAAGGGGTTGAAGGTAAGGATCTCCAAGGGCTTGCTCGCGGCCGTACTTGTCGCGATAGCGGCCTCCGTGCTCATCCCGTACACCCTCGCTACCGTGGTGTTCGTGTACAACTCGCAGGTGACCCTTCAGCCGACGACGCCCCTGGTCTTCTTACAGGGGCCCGACGGTCCGCAGGTCAACCTGGTCATCAGCAACAAGACAAACCCCCAGATCACTATGACGATACCCATAACTAACAGCTCCGAGACCTACGTGAGCCAGCCCATAGAGTTCACGGTAAACGCAATTAGTTATGGCTCAACCGGAGCCAGTCAGTACACCCTTTACGTGGTGGCCTGCTCCTACAGCACACCCTCCCTCGCAAATGAAATAGAGCTTTTCATCTACCCAACCACGTCCACGCCGCCCTCATCGCCGACTATAACCCTGCAGTTCACCAGCAGCGGCTGTTCGGCATCTGGGTCTATAACGGTCAGCGCCGGCACGACATACTATATTGACGTGGCCGTCGTTCCGGCGCTCCCGATACAACATGGAGCTTCGCAGGCCACCGTGACGATATACTTCGGCCTGTACTACCCGACCTCAGCCTCGACTCCAACTATCAACTCCCCGTGACGGCCTGAAGGGGCCTGCCTGAGGCTGGGGGCACATAGAAATGATGGGGGCGAGGGGGCATGAGGCAGATGGCCTTTTGGGCTATTTTAGTAATTCTCGTCAGCTCCCTCGCCCCCATATTTATAATTAGGTATTACCGCCCGGGCGTCCCAGGGTACTACGTGCCTCCCTTCAACGTCACCTTCGGTACTGCAGTCGCTCAGGACGGCA
>JBMFIT010000056.1:0-7891 GCA_049974445.1 Acidilobus sp. | reverse complement strand
GACCATTGCGACCTCCGAGGCGTCACCGCTGACGGTGCCCGGGAGGAGAACAATGTCTGCTGGCGTCAGGGCCTTCACCAGATCCGGCCTTGACCTAAGTATCGAGGCAATGGCGCTGGTGTTAAGCATTGATATCACTGGAACTGGAAGAGGGACCACGATCGCCTCTACGTCCTTAACTGAGCTGAGGGTCTCCCTCACCAGCGGCTCAGCTGTCCTACTGGTCAGCACGCCAACCCTCAAGCCTATCCTTCAGGACACCGTATCCAGTGGCTTATAAGCTAGAGCCCTTCGAGGCCTACAGACGGGAGAGTTAATAATGTCGAACCCCCAGGCCACAGGGAGCGGTTTTGAAGGCGAACCTGCTCTCGACCTTCAGTCTAGACTCCCTGAGGCTCACAGAAGTGCCTGACCCCACCCCTAGGGCTGACGAGGTCCTCATCAGGGTCGCGGAGGCAGGGGTGAACCCAGTAGACTACTACACAGTTGCCGGGATGAGGAACGTGTCTCCCATGCCCCACATACCTGGAGTCGAGGTGGCCGGGGTCGTGGAGAGGGTTGGGGAGGGGGTGATGGGCCTCAGCCCAGGCGACAGGGTGATAGTCTACCCCAGGGTATTCGACGGCACCTGTGACCTATGCATCGCAGGCCACGAGCACCTGTGCCGGAACGGGGGGATATGGGGCGTCATAACTAATGGGGGCTGGGCAGAGTACGCGATCGCCAGGGAGGCCAACGTCATGAAGGTCCCTGACAAGGTGGACTGGGACCTTGCCGCCTCGCTCACGGTGTCTGCCCTCACTCCGTTCCACGCGATACTCGAGGCAGGCGTAACCCCTGGTGACGTGGTCGTGGTCGTGGGCGCCAGCGGCAACACTGGCCAGTTCGCGGTGCAGCTCGCCAAGCTAATGGGGGTGAGGGTGCTCGCCATAACCAGCAAGTGGTGGGTAAAGGACCTTGGGGCTGACGAGGTCTCGTCCGCGAGCCAGGCCCTTGAGGCCCTGAAGAGGATGACGGGGGGCAAGCTGGCCGACTTAGTTATAGACTCCATAGGGAGGAGGACGCTCCCCACTAGCATGAAGCTCCTTGACAGGAGGGGCAAGCTGGTTACGTTTGGCGCCCTCACAGGCGAGGCCATGTCAGGCTCGCTGGTCGACATCTACTCCAGGGAGCTTAGGATAATTGGCACGACTGGTGGCACCAGAAGGGAGCTGTCAAGGCTACTTGAGCTCGCCTCAAGGGGCCTGCTCAAGGTCAGGGTCTGGAGGAGGATGGGTCTCCCCGAGGCCAGACAGGCCCTCACGCTGCTCTTCTCCAGGCAGAGGGACGGAAGGATCATGCTGAAGGCCTGAGGTGTCGGCCTTGATAGAGTCAGCCCTTGCCAAGTCCTCCAGGCCTGTCCTGTCGATAGCGCCTGAGACAACCGTGAAGGAGGCCGCTGAGTTCATGGCCTCAGCTGGCGTCAGGAGGCTCGTAGTGAAGGAGGGCGCCAGGGCCATAGGGGTCTTCAGCGCGTACCACCTCGTGAAGCTCCTCGTCACAGGCTCGGACCCCTCATCAATTCGGGTCTCAGACGCCGGCCTCGAGGTGCCCGTCTACGTTCAGCCCACTGCGAGCCTCCTCGAGGCGGCTAAGGTCATGAGCTCAAGCAACGTGACCTCTGCCCTGGTAGGCTCAGAGGATAACGTGATTGGGGTACTGACGACCCACGATATAGTTGCCGCCCTCGCCAGGTCCTCCCTTGGCAGGAAGCCCCTTCACGAGGCCCTGGCCAAGTCATACCCTGCCCTCGACAGGGGGGCAAGCCTCCTAGAGGCCGCCGCTGCCATGACCTCAAGGGGGGTGAGCGGTGTCCTTGTAGTCGAGGGCGACCAGCTCCTCGGCGTCCTGACCGTAAGGGAGGTGATAGCGAGCTACGCATCAAGGGGTGGTGAGGGGCTTGGCGTGAAGATAGCCGAAGTACCGTTCCCAGCCGGGGCTTATGTGGACGAGGGGGCGACAATCTCCGAGGCCGCCGCCGTCATGGAGATGGAGGCGGTTGACGTTGCTCCCGTGCTCTGCGGCACCAGGGTCTGCGGAGCGGTTGACGACATCACATTGACGAGGTGGCTGGCGTCCTCCTCCTAGCCTCCCCCTGTCTCTGGCAGGACCACGACCACGCTCCCTGGGCCGACCTCTGTGTCAGGCTCGGCGCCCTTGCCGTCAACTATGAGCACGTAGTCTGACCTCCTGAGCCTCCTGATGACGGGCGCCACGTCCTCCACCTTCGCCCTGTCGTCGACCTCGACCTCGACCTCTGAGGTCCCCACCAGGTCAGCTATGTAGCCCAGGAACTTCACCCTGACCTTACCCAACCCGTTCCCCTGCCAGGAGGTTATGCGTAGAGGGCTTTAGACGCTTGTTACGTAGCCGCCGACGCTAGCTTTTATCCCGTGGGCCACACGGCCGTTGAGGCGCATGATCAGGCTCGGCGAGCTTAGCTCAGACTCAGTTGAAGGCGTCCTGAAGGACAGGTCCACGATCGTCGTCCTGCCTATTGGAAGCATCGAACAGCACTGCCGTGGCCCAATAGGCGCAGACGCCATGATAGCTGAGGGGATAGCCGAGGCCGCCTGCGGGAGGCTTGAGGCCTCAGGCTACAGGTGCGTGATGGCACCTCCCATAGAGTACGGCTTCTCGCCTGAGTGGTCCCTGGCCCCTGGGACCCTGGGCCTAGGCCTACAGGCCTTCCAGTCTATCCTCACTGACGTTGTGAGGGGCCTGGTCAGGATGGGGGCACAGGCGATCGTAATAGTGAACGGACACTACGGCAACTCGCCAGCGATAGAGGCCACCCTCAGGGACCTAATGTCAGCGCTGCCCCCAGAGGTTGCTGTCGTCCAGGTAAACTACTGGGAGTCACTCGATATCGATGTGGGGCACGCGAGCGACGCCGAGGCCGAGGTAATGAGGGCCCTCGGCTACAACGTCGACTTCGGTAGGTGCGCGTGCGAGGTAACGGCCTCCCCCAGGGGGGCCAGGGTGTACAGGAGGCCGGCGGAGGCTTCGGCGCAGCTAAGGGCGCCCGTGATGGGCCAGCTGACAAAAGAGTACATGGCGACCGCTGTGGCGACGGCAATTGATGAGGGGCTGAGGGCCGCGAGGGGCAGCAGGAGGCCGCTGCCCTGACTCACCTCGTTTCAGCAACCCACATGAGGGGCCAGGTAATGAGGAATGATTAAAAACGGCTTGGGGCCTTAGTGAACATGAGATGCGATGAGCGAAGACCGTCTAGTCAGACACCTGGCGGTAGTTGAAATGGTTCTTCTCATAGTCCAGTTCCTTGTAGGGATTTGGATTAATCTCTTCGCGCTATGAACGTCTCTCCCCCAAGGGGGTACTTCATGATGGGGTACATGATGTACTTCTTCTCCCTCATCCCAGAGCTGGCCCCTCACATGGCCCTTGGCGTGGTGATCGGCCTCCTCTTCGTAGGGGTCTTCGTGGTCTCGCTGCTTAAGGGCGACCTAAGGGGGTCGGTCCTCTCTGCCCTAGGTGGCGTCTTAACGATGATCGCAGGGATGGCCGGGATGGCCTTCGTCATGGGCGGGCTGTCGAACAACTACCTCTCCCTCACGATGAGCGTCGGCTTCGCTGGTGACCTCGCCGTGACCGCCTTCATGCTCCTCTAGTTCATAGGCGACGTTCACGCTAACCCTTACGCACTCAACGCGGTCCTAGGCGCCGAGAGTTTTGACGAGCTTGTCTTCCTAGGTGACGCGGTCGACTACGGCCCGAGGCCGGCCGAAGCAGTCGATACCCTACGCTCGATCGGGCTCAGGCCCATCATGGGGAACCACGACAACGCCTTAGCGCGAAGCGTCGACTGCAGGTGCGGCGAGGAGACGCAAAGCTATGCTTTTTCGCCCACAGTTCTGAGGGTGGAGCCGCACGCCCCAGCTGAGATCAACATCAGCGCCGTGAAGGATAGCGTGAGTGGCATTGATGACGTGGGCGTGAGCCCCATGCCGAAGAAGTAGCTTATGCCTGTCGTGGATCCAGGCGAGTAGACGGCGCTCATGGGCATGGCGAGGGCGGCGTCAAGCATCATGGCCACCGTCATGAGCCCCGAGGACAAGGCTATGAGGTAGAGCGGCTCCCTTCCTGGCCTAACGAGCGTGAGGGCCCCCAGGACGGGCATGAGGAAGGAGTAGGCTGCGAGCAGGTAGTAGTGGAGAGGGGCCAGCGCCCTTAGCGCGGGGTCATAGGCGAGGAAGTAAACCGCGGGGACTACGGTTAGTATTGAGAGCATGGGGGAGGCTTTTCTTGGGCTGAGTCTGGCGAGGCCGACTATCAGGGCGAGGGAGACCACAACAACTAGGACAAACGCAACGAGGGGGACTTGTGTGGTTTCGGCCGCCCTTTCCAGCGGGGTCTTAGTCGTTGTTACGGTCTCCGTGTAGGTTGTCGTGACGGTCAAAGCTGAGGTAACGCTTGACGTAGTTGTTGAAGTTGCTACGTAGGATGTTGTTGCCGTAGTTGTCGTCGTCACGTTTGACTTAACGTAGACATAGAGCGTCGCGGGAGACTGGGACGGGTCATCGCCGATGGCGCTCACGTTCACATCGTAAACCCCAGCAGGGGCGTCGGGGGGCACGCTGACTGTCAGGGTGCCTGAGAACGTCGGATCCCCTGATGAGGGGACGGCAGATGCGATTACGTAGCTCGACGAGGACGTAATACTTACGCTTGTGCCCCACGTGCTTCCGCTCACTAGCTTGACCGTGAATGGTATTTTCGCTGATTGGCCTGGGTAAAGGGTAATGTTTTGTACGCTCAGCACGACCTCTGACGTCCCGTAGCCGTACTGGGCCCTGGCGGTCATGGGTGAGGCGAGGAGGGCTGACAAGACTACAAGAAGAGCCATCACAACTAGCCTGCTCAAGCTCACACCTAGTCAGAGAGATGTTTCTAATTGCTTATACATTTCTCTATATATAGAATATCCGAGGGTCTTCCGTATAACGAGGTGTGTAAGAAGGACGCCTAACGCCTTCGTCCAAAAGCGCACTGGCTGCTGACGTCCGTGAGGGTCTCATCAACTTGACCTGTTCAGTCCATCGCTTATTACCCCCCAGGCCAACAAGGCCTGGGAAAGGGCCCTGGCCAGAGCCATCGTGATAGACCCAAGGGACAACGTAGCGACCCTCCTGAGCTACGCGAGGGCGGGCGAGGAGGTGGAGCTCATAGGATCGGCTAGGGGAAGGGTCGTGGCGGCCGAGGATATTCCGAGGGGCCACAAGGTGGCAATTGCGATGATACCTAAGGGGTCCTTTGTGCTGAAGTACGGTGAGACCATAGGCGTTGCCACGACCGACATCGGGGTAGGGCAGCACGTGCACGTACACAACGTTAACAGCGTGAGGGGAAGGGTGGCTTGATGACCTTCATGGGTTACGAGAGGGGTAACGACAGGCCTGGCATCAGGAACTATGTCCTGATAGTGCCGACAGTCTCGTGCAGCCTGGGACTCAGCGAGCTGGCGCTCAGGAGGGCAACGGAGGAGCTGGGGAGGGACAGGGTCAAGCTCGTCAGGAACCTACACGGCTGCGGCCAGGCAGGGGAGGACCTCGAGCAGACAACCAGAGCTCTCGTCAACACCGCCCTCAACCCAAACGTCTACGCCGCCATTGTGGTCAGCCTCGGCTGCGAGAGCGTCGACGCTGAGGGGGTGACTGACAAGATAGCCAGGGAGAAGCCTGCCGAGCTCGTAAGGATACAGGATCTAGGATACTCGGCCGCGCTCGAGAGGGTCAGGTCGCTGGCCAAGGCCTTCTCCGAGGAGGCCTCGAGGCAGGCCAGGAGAGGGTTCGACGTCAGCGAGCTAGTTGTTGGCCTGGAGTGCGGCGGATCCGACTACACCAGCGGGCTAGTTTCAAACCACCTTGTGGGTATGGTGTCGGACATTATTGTCAATGCCGGGGGCTCCACGATAATAGGCGAGGTCCCCGAGTTCATAGGGGCTGAACACATTTACGCTAGGAGGGCCATCAATGAGGAGGTTGGGAGGAGGGTAATAGGGGCCGTGAGGTCATTTGAGGAGTGGCTCAAGAGGGAGGCGAAGGTCGACTTCAGGGGGGCCCAGCCGAGCCCAGGTAACATAGCCGGAGGGATCACGACCATTGAGGAGAAGTCGCTTGGGGCCGTCAAGAAGTCCGGGACCGCGCCAGTCTCAGGGGTCCTGGACTACGCCGAGAGGCTCGGGGACAGGAGGGGGCACTACCTGATGGTCACCCCTGGCTACGACATAGAGTCCGTCACAGGAATGGTCGCTGGAGGGGCCCAGGTCGTAATCTTCACGACCGGGAGGGGTACCCCAACCGGCCACGTCGTGGCCCCTGTCATCAAGGTTACCGCCAACCCAGAGACCGCCAGGGTGCTGGGCGAGGTCATAGACTACGACGCGAGCCCCGTACTTGACGGCAGGAAGGGCTTTGAGGAGGCGGCGAGGGAGCTCCTCGGGCTCCTGCTAAGGGTCGCGAGCGGCCAGCTAACTAAGGCCGAGGGGCTGGGGCAGGACGACTTTGGGATATTCAGGATCGGGCCCACCTTCTGACGCTGCCTCGCCCCGGGGGTTCGCCCAAATCAGCATATATACTGCCCCATTCACATTACCATGAGTTGAGATTAGTTTGAGTCAAGCCTCTCAGGCCTTAACCGGACAGCTGAAGGAGGGGTCCCTCTGGGCCTTCGTCTCCCTCCTTCTAGGCGCGGTCGGCTCGGTGATACCGCTCATCGGGTTCCTCGTAGCCGGCGCGGGGGCCTACCTATTCCTTTCTAAGTCTAAGGCAAAGCTCGAGTCCTCCCTAAGTGAGCTGCGATCGGCCAACATGACCACATATGATGGGTCGACATGGGTGAGGTACATACCCTACGCCATCGCCGTGATGGCGCTGGGAGACCTGATACTTGCCGTCGTGTCGGTTATGACGTTGGCCTCCATGCTCAGTCACGCCACCAGTGGGCCAGGCTTCATAGTAGCGGGCATAATCCTCAGGGAGCTCGGCGTCGCCCTCATAGCCCTTGGGGCGGTCGCCGTGCTTCTCGCCTCACTATTCCCAGGCCTTGAGATCTTCGACCTCGGGAGCAGGCTGAACGACGACATCCTCAGGGTAGCAGGCATACTCATCATCGTGCCGTTCGTTAACTTCGTGGGCTGGGCTATCCTGGCGGCTGAGTCAGACTTGCTGGGTCAGAGGCTAGGGAAGGGGGCCGAGCAGCAGGCAGCAGGGCCCACCAGTGTTAGCGTTGCCTGAGGAACATGTCGACAGTCACCCGGCGAAGGGATGGGACCAGGGGCTGACCCCCTTTCACGTTAGCAGGGGTTCTTATATTGTCCATAAAGGCCCTAAATATAAAGATGACCCCTCACGCCGACGTGCGCTGCGCCCAAGGGGTTTGGCGACGGCAGGGACTTGGGCCCAGCGCCGTTTGGCTCGAATGGGCCCCATGACCTGCGCGTGAAGCCAATGGGCGTGTGGACGAGGGCCAGGTCCCACGCTATGTTGAGTGAAGGCGCAGGGGCAAACTGTTAGAGGCCATAAGGGCTGGCCTTGGCTTGTTGTATCTGTTGACAGCTTAACGTATATATCCCTTCTGGTCGTTGAGCCTACGGCGAGACTGCTTGAAGGAGTACATCGCCGCGGCCATCGCGGTTGTGGCGCTCCTTGCTGGGGTCGCGGCAGGCTACGTCGCGAGGCCATCAGCCCCAGTCACCACCAGCACCGTCACCTCGTCGGCCACCACGACCTCCTACGTCACGCTCACGAGGACCGTCACCTCTACCTCTACAACAACCTCCACGGCCACAACCACGTCCCCCGTCACGACGACAGTCACCTACACAGCAACA
>JBMFIT010000055.1:0-7978 GCA_049974445.1 Acidilobus sp. | reverse complement strand
TCGTAAGGTAGCTCACCTGCCTCTCCAGGTCCTCCCTCTGGTCCGCTGACGAGACCCTCGCGTAAATTACAGCCCTTGCCCCTCCCTCCCTACCCTCTAAGTACCTCCTCACCTCGCTGTAAGGTATCCTGTACTTCCCGCCCTCGGTTCTAACAGCCCTTACCTTGCCTTCCCTGACCCACCGCAGCAGCGTTGAGTATGAGATGCCGAGCAGCTGGCAGGCCTCCCTGGGCCTCAGCAGCCTCTCCACGGCGTCCCCGTGAGTTAGTTAATAATGAAAGAACATAAAAGGTTTTCTGTTAATGTGAAGAAGGATTCACCCCAGGAACCAAGGGCGAAACGGCCATCAGCACGGCAGCATGGTCCGAGGCAAGCAGGTCTGAAGCCTTGGGTCAAGCAAGTACAGCCCTCTTCGCAGCATAGGCGCCCACCCATCCATTCTATATGTAGAGAAAGGAACTTAAGGGTTAAGGAAACCTTGGACAGAAAGACGCTGTTTTTAACTGAAGACGCTCATTATTGGTGAACGGTCTCACGCGTAAAACTTAAGTATTCTCTGTATTATCTGTAGTACAGAGGTGACACGCGTGAGTGGGTCAGAGGGGCAGGAGGGAGGGCAGGGGGAGGGCGAGGAGAAGGGGAAGGTCTACACGATAAGGGGCCTCGACCCTGAAATCTACGAGAGGTTCTCAAAGACGGCCAAGGAGCTCGGGGTCACCGTAGGGGACCTGATGAACATGGCCATGAGCAACCTTCTCGTAACCCTCGAGGCCTCAAAGGACGTGGGACAGAAGCTGTCAGACACCCTCTCCAGGCTGCTCGACAGGCTGAAGGCCGCCCAGTCCTCAGCGGTGAGGACAGTTGTCAGCGCGGTCGCGGACTTTGACCTAGTAAGCGACATAGATGAGCTGACCGTGACAAAGGCTGACCTACAGGCTGCCGACAAGCCGATAGTGTTCTCCAACATAAAGAGGCTCGTCTTTGCCGCTGACGTTGACTGGGACACCCTGAGCTCAAAGGTCAGGTCAATAAAGGTCGTGAACGAGCTCGTGGTACCCAAGGGCATACCGGTTCTCCAGCTAGCCAAGAGGTGTCAGCTCGTCAAGCGTATAGTTGCCCAGTGATGCCTGCCCTTTTTTAACGTCTGGTCGAGGTTAGTTCTTGCCATGAGGGCGGCTGTGGTAGCAGGGTTGCTTCTGATCGTCCTCGGCATCGCCATAGGCGCCTACAGGGCCCTTGACCTGGGGGGATCCTTCATGGGCAACGCCGTAAGGCTTGGCTCTGACGTGATAGGCAAGGCTGGCCTCACAGGCGTCATGGCTCTAATGGCGGCGGAGAGCGCTGCGATCCCAATACCTAGCGAGGTTGTAGTCCCGCTTGCGGGGGCGTACT
This sequence comes from Acidilobus sp., assembly GCA_049974445.1. Taxonomy (GTDB): domain Archaea; phylum Thermoproteota; class Thermoprotei_A; order Sulfolobales; family Acidilobaceae; genus Acidilobus. The sequence continues at coordinate 6,586 of JBMFIT010000055.1, read as the reverse complement.
TCAGGACCCCGTCCGGCCTGGCAGGGGTTGTGGCGTTCTCAACGAACGGCAACGTGATAGGGTCGCTCACGCTTTACTATGTCGGCCTGCTGGGGGGAAGGCCTGTTGCGTACAGGTACGCGTCGGCCGTCGGCGTTAGCCAGGAGACCCTTAGGGATGCGGAGGAGCTCTTCCTCAGGAGGGGGGGCCTGATAGTGATCGCAGGGAGGTTGACGCCGGCCCTAAGGTCCTACGTGTCCCTTCCGGCAGGCATATTCAGGATGGCGAGGGGGAGGTTCCTAGCAGCCACCGCGGTTGGTTCCATGCCGTGGAACGCGGCGCTCGCCTACGCAGGATACGTCCTCGGTAACGTCGCGGCGAGCCTCCCATGGTTTGACTACCTGGTGGCCGCAATCTCGATAACGCTAGGGGTTGTCCTAGTGATGAGGGGCTGACGTTTGGGCGGGCTGACCGAGCTCGGCCTGAGGCTCAGGTCGCTTGCCTCAAAGGCGCCGCACCTCTCCTCATTCACTAGGAGGTGCCTAGAGAGCATGAGATGGGGGGGCTCGGCGACGCTGATGGTCATCGACGCCGCGCTGACCTCAACTGGCTTGAGCTATTTCACAGCCGTCGTCCCAAGGGTGGCCCTGATAAAGGAGGAGCTTGTTGATACCGGCAGCCTCGCGTCGCTCTCCGACCTGGCCACCACTGACGTAACGCGGCTTACGAGGTACTGGAGGCTGAGGAGGCCATGGGAGGTCGCGAGGGGGATCGCGCGGGCGCTATTGACGTTCCCAGGTAGGGATGACAGGGAGCGCCTGAGGAGCTGGGCCTCCTCCGCAGGCCTCGAGGTGTGGAGGCTTGACCCCGTAGGCTCAGTTAAGGGGGTTGGCCTTGTTACCTACCAGTACCTGAGGATGATGGGAGGCGTCGACACTACGATGCCGGATAGGGTCGTCAGGAACTTCCTCTTCAGGCTGTCAGAGGGGTTAGAGGTGAGAATCCCCAGGCGAGACATTGACTTTGTCAGGTTTGTTGAGGCCTTGGCAGCCCACATCGGCATTAGGCCAATAGAGATAACATGGCTGGCTTGGCTTGTCGACTCTGAGGGCGAGAGGGTACTCTCGACCAGGTACTCAAGGTACCTAGACCTTATCTGAGGTGTTGGCAACGAGGATCCTCGTGCTAGCCGACGTCCACTACCCTAATACCGTTCGAAGCGCGCTGAGGGCCTCGCTCCTCGGAGGCTACGACAAGGTCGTCCTACTTGGTGACTCGGTCGACGACCCTCTGTACCTTCCAGACCTAATTAGGGCTGTCTCCTCGGTGACCGATGACGTAATCCTCGTGAAGGGGGATAACGAGGAGAGGATGGGCATAGATGCGCTTGAGAGGTACGAGTTACAGCCGATGGGGGTTGTCCTCCTACATGGCCACAGGGGGGACGTTTTGAGTGAGGGATTCACAAAGGCCGTGGCCAGGGCGGCAGCCAGGCTCAGCAGGAGGCTTGTGCTCGAGACCTATGCCTATAGGGTAAGAGTTAAGGGCAAGCTCGTCGTAGTGGGGCACGCCCACGCGATTGGCTACTCCAGGGCCTTCAGGGTTGTGTTTGCGGGCTCGCTGGGCCTTCCATCGCCTTCAAGGCCCTTTAATGAGGTAGGGTATGCCGTGGTGGAGTCGTCAAGAATAGAGCTGAAGGACGGAACCGGAAGGACCCTGATCTCATTACCCCTCAGACCTTGATATGGTTGCCACGCAACCCGGCACCTTTACCCTCACCGCGATGGTCTCCCACAGGGAGTACCTCCTCTCCCCTCCATAGACACCCTCGAAGTCGAGCTCGCCGTCGGCCCCAATGACTACGTCGACGCAGTCAGGGGAGTACGAGAGCAGGAGGGCAGAGCCAGCGGGCACGCCTGGCGAGGACACGACCTTATCAACCAGTCGTGAGGCCCTGCTGAGCTCATCTATGCCGGCCTGGTCAATGACTGAGGCAAGGAAGGATTTGTCCGCCGGGCTAACTACGAGCGCTAGGGGGCCGGGGATCGTCATCTTCGAGAGCGCCGTTGAGATGAGTCTAGTAAAGGACCCTGGCTGGGACCAAGTTCCCGAGGTCCTAACGCCCGCGCTGGAGGACAGCGCAGCGAATATCAGTGACTCCTCAGCCGCTGCCAGCCTCGACGCTGCCCTTAGGGCGGCTGAGGGAGACGGCGCTATCCCAAGCCTTGAGAGGTAGTCGAGCTCGTCCTGGCTCACGCTGAACTCGACGCTAAGCCTTGAGAGCGGCATGGCGTCATGGGACGCCCTAATTACGTCATCCTCGGCTATGGATGACCTGGGGGTTGCGATCACCCCCCTTCCAACCCTTACGACAGGGAGCACTCCCCTGAGCCTGAGGAGGGCCTTAAGGGCAGTCCTGGCAGCCTCCGCTATGGCCTGGTCCGGGGTTAGCGCCTGCTGAGGGGCCTCAGGGTCGACGTTGCTCTTTACGAGCTCGGAGACCTCCTTGGAGCCGGCCTCAAGCTCGGAGGCCTGCTCAGGGTCAAAGTCCCTGAGGAGCGATAGGAACTCTCCGAAGTGCGTCTTCTCCTCCTTGGCAACGTCAAGTAGGACCTTCCTCGCCCTCTCGTCCTTCACGGCCTGGGCTAGCTGGTTGTAGAGGTTTATCGCGTCTAGCTCGGCGATGATGGCAAGCCTGAGGGCCTGAGCCGCGTCCTGGGCCGTTAGAAGCTCCCTTACGGGCTCAAGGGGGTTCTTAGATAGCAGACCGGACACCACTAATATAGCCGTCATCCTAGATAATAAATGAATGGGCCTCAGAACCGGTTTTAACTCCACCAAATAGCCTCTGCGGGGCTAGGGCTTGAGGATACTCGTTATCCATGTGAGTGAGGTGAAGTTCTGGGCCGTCACAGAGGCCATCGAGAACCCCCCAGACCCTCCATCTCAGTTCGAGGGCAGGGACTGCGTGGTCGGGTTCGTCAGCGTCGAGGAGGGCGACAGTATGGAGCTTGTAGAGCAGGCTGCCCTCGAGATAGCCGAGCACGCGAGGAGATCAGGCGTCAGCTGCGTCGTTGTCTACCCCTTCGCCCACCTCTCCCCTAGCCTGGCCCCGCCTGAGGTTGCCTCACCTATACTTCGGGCCATCGAGGCAAGGCTTAGGGAGATGGGCCTTCAGACGACAAGGGCGCCCTTCGGGTGGTACAAGGGGTTCACTATAACGTGTCCTGGACATCCCGCCTGCGAGCTTTCAAGGACGATAACTGCCCCCAAGGGCCCCTGGTACATGGCCGACGGGAGGAAGAAGCTGGTTAAGGATGCCATCTCCTCTGGCCTCTTGCCAAGTGAGCTCGAGCAGGGAAACCCCTGGGACAACGAAGCCCTTGGGTCAATGGGCAAGATGGGTCTGACCAGCGATGGACTGACACCCTCCGGCGAGGTAATGGTCGAGTCCCTCGCCTCATGGGCCTCCGAGAGGCTCGGCAACGCATATCCAGAGAGTAGGCCAGGAGGGCCCTCTGAAATCTACGGGGTCTCAGGCCTCGTCTCGATACTCAGGTCATGTCTTGACGCTGGAAGGTACCTCTCCGAGGGCTCCCTAAGGCTCAGGTCACCGTTCCCAGGCGCCGACCTGATACTCACCGCCTATGACGCAGGCGACGAGGGGATCGTCAAGGCGATATCTGAGGTCTCGGATGAGGCCGCCAGGAACCTTACGTGGATAGTCTCATCATCCAGCTCAGGCCTCTCGATAAGCTATGACGTTCAGTACTCAGCGAGGATCGCCTCATATATGACAAGGGCAAGGGGCCTGGCGGTCCTTGCCATGCACGGCTCCGTGAGGGGAAACCAGATCACCTGCCTTGGCCCCTTGAGGCTGATAGCGTCGGCCGCTATCGACGCTGGCCTGAGGCTCGCCGAGGCTGGAAGGACGCCATCCTTGCCCTTCTGGATGGCCCCCCTGCAGGTAGCCGTGATCCCTGTCAAGGAGGGACACGTTGACTACGCTAGGGAGGTGCTCTCAGAGCTGACCTCTGTTGGGGCCAGGGCCTATCTTGACCCGCCCACGAAGAGCCTGGGGGCTAGGATAAGGTCGGCAGGGAGGGCGTGGGTGCCCATAATTGTCGTGATGGGCGACAGGGAGGTCGCGAGCAGGACCGTCAGCGTCAGGAGGAGGTGGAGAGAGGGTGAGCAGGAGGTGCTGGAGCTTGATGACCTGGTAGTCGAGGTCAGGCAGCTCGTAGCCTCCTCACCAGGAAGGGTGCTCAGGCCCCCTGCCGAGTGAGCCCTAGTCCTCCTTGCCTATCACAACGTGGAACGTGTTCCTCTTGCAGTACGGGCAGTAGTGATACATCTTGCCATCCTTGAGCTTGCCTATGTCCATGCCAGTCTCCATGACCCACTCCCCACTGCACTCGGTGCACCTCAGCCTCCACTTGGTCAATCCTCCCACCTGCCGAGCGACATTCCAAGCGCAGCGTAGATCAGGTTCTCAAATATAAGCAGGCCCAGCATGGGGAGGTCAAGGGAGCCGTCGAAGACCAGCTTCTGGAGTAAGACCGCAGCCGGTGTGGCGGGGGAGACGAGGAGCACTAGGAGCGCAGGCCTTGGGAGGAAGGTGTATGGGTAGTATGTAGGCGGTATCATCGTTAGGAATATCGATAGGAAGGCCGCAAGGCCCCAGGAGTTCCTGACGTGGGTAAGCCTGCTTCCGCCCATGTACGCTAGGCCTGAGGCCCCTATGACAAGCATGAGGAGAGCGACGGCCATGACACCCCACTGAAGTGGGGTGCTGACGACCCTGTAGGCGGCGAGGAGTATCACGAAGAGGGCGAGGCCAGGGAAGGAGTAGACAAGGTTGCCGATACCTATGCCAACTATGTACTCGAGGGGGCTCACGCCTGCAGAGACTAGGAGGTCCTGGAGCTTTATCTCGAGCTTAAGGAACGCGGTATCTCCTAGGGAGCTGAGGGCGTTGCTCGTAACGGTTGATATGACCCCTCCAAGGAGCGCGTAGTCGACAAGGCTTCCCCTGCTGACCATGTACATCATGAAGAGGATCGCGAGGGGCCAGGCAAGGTATGAGAGCACCCAGCCGGGGCCCCTCTTCACCGAGGACCACCCATAGAACCAGGCGAACGTGAGCACGAACCTAGGCCTGAACTTAAGGTTCATGCGCCCCACCCTGGGCCTCCTCGCTCGGCGGGACGAGGCCGTGGACGATAAAGACGTCGTCAAGCGACACAGGCCTCACGACGACCTTGTGGCCCTCCCTGATGAGCTCCTTGGCCTCGTCAGGGGTCATGTACGAGACCCTCAGCCTGCCGACCACTATGTCCCCGTACCCCTCCACCCTGACCTTGCCCCTAAGCGGCTCCATCAGCTCGTCAACGGTCCCCTCCACAATCACCTTACCTGAGTCAAGCAGGACTATGTAGTCGCAGAGTGACTGGGCCTCCTCCATGTCGTGAGTGGTGAGCAGGATGTAGGACTTGAGCTCCCTTATGGAGCCCCAGGCCTCAAGCCTTGATATAGGGTCAAGGCCAGATGTAGGCTCGTCAAGGAAGGTGAGCTCGGCCTGAGATGCCAACGCCATGGCGAGGAAGACCTTCCTCTTCATGCCGCCGCTCAGTTCGTCGGTCGCCGTGTTCATGAACTCGCCTAGGCCAACCTCCCTCAGTGCCCTCCTCGCCTCCCCCCTCGCGTCAGACACGGACCAGCCCCTCGCGACCAGGAACATCACGACGTGTTCATAGGGCGAGGCGACCCCCATTGGCCTCGCCTCCTGAGGTATGCTGCATATTCTCTTCCTTAGCTCCTCTCTCTGGTTAACTACGTCGAGTCCTAGGACCCTTGCAACGCCTGAAGTGGGCCTGAGCTGAGTTGAGAGTACCCTGACAAGCGTCGTCTTCCCAGCCCCGTTCCTGCCGATAATACATGGAACCTTTGTCCTGAGCCTGATCGTGACGCCCTTCAGCGCCTCGACGCCGTTCCTGTAGACCTTCCTCAGGTCCTTGGCCTCTACGACGTCCAAGGCTAAGACCTCAGCATTACGTAACATGCTCCGGTTAGCCCTTTAACTCTTCACTCACAAGGGCAGTCGGCGCGCGGGAAGGGCTGGAGGGTCCGCCACCCTCCCCCCTACAAGGGGCCCGAGGGCGCAACGCGGGGGCCAGGAACCTCGTCGCGGTGCTGTCGGGGCGGGAGCGGGCCCCGCGGCACTGTGATGCCCCAGCCCACGGGGCCCGCGGTGGCCGAGGTCCCGCTGGAGGGCGGGTCCCACGGCCTTAGCTGGGCTAACCTGGCCAGGCCCGGAAGGGAGCAACCTAACCCGGCCGTGGGCGTTCGTGGTGCCTGGGGTCGGAGGGGCCACGGGGGTTCACGCCGCCCCGTCCCGGGGCCACGCGACGGGGGTCCGCGCGCCATCCTCAGTAGAATGCAAGTGCCACGGCCGTGACTATCAGGACGGCCCCTATCACCTCAAAAGCGGTCGGCCTCTCGGACCGCGACGCCCAAGCTATGGCCTGGGCGAACAGGGGCATGGACCCTACGACGACCATTGACCTATCGACACCAGCCACCCCCAGGGCCAGGGCAAACAGCGCGG
>JBMFIT010000054.1:0-8298 GCA_049974445.1 Acidilobus sp. | reverse complement strand
GCCATAGGCAAGGACGGCAGGAACGTCAAGACGCTCTCCAAGCTCCTCAACAGGAACGTGGAGATAGTCGAGTACGCGGAAACGCTTGACGGCATGGTGAAGAGCCTCATGAACGGTGTCACAATTCTAAAGGTTGACGTGGTAGAGAGGGATGGGGTTAAGGCTGTCTACATTAAGGTGAAGGAGGACGAGAAGGGTAAGGCCATAGGCAAGGACGGCAGGAACGTCAAGAGGGCCAGGCTAGTCCTGGGAAAGCTGTTCAACGTTAACAAGGTCGTGATAAGGTGAGAGAGGAGCCTATTTATACCCACCTCAGACGTGAGCTGTGGGAGAAGCCATGCCTGAGGGCCCAAATGGGCTGTTCGCCGCCAGGAAGCTGAGGAAGAGCAGGCTGAAGTTCAAGTGGGCCAGGAGGGAGTTCAAGATCAGGATGCTAAGGCTGAAGGAGAGGTATGACCCCTTAGAGGGCGCCCCTATGGGAAGGGGTATAGTCCTGGAAAAGGTTGGCATACCTTCAAGGCAGCCCAATGCAGCGCTGAGAAAGTGCGTTAGAGTTCAGCTTGTCAAGAACAAGAAGGTCGTTACCGCCTTCGTGCCCAAGGATGGAGGTATACTGTTCATAGACGAGCACGACGAAGTCATTATAGAGGGGATAGGTGGGCCTAAGGGCAGGGCGATGGGTGACATACCCGGCGTCAAGTATAAGGTGATAGCGGTTAACGGCGTGTCGCTTGACGCCTTGTGGAAGGGCAAGAAGCAGAAGGTCAAGAGGTGAGCTAGGGCTCCCCCTCCTCGCCCTCGCCGCTCTCCCCCTCCCCCTCACCCTCCTCCTTTGACCAGTTCCTCTCCAGCTCGACAAGCCTGCGAGTCACGTAAATAGGCTTCTCAGTTATGAGGGCAAGGTATATAGCCTGGCTTGGTATCATCTTGATGCTCAGCCCTATCCCTGACTCCTCAAACTCGACGGTGGCGGTATAGAGGCCTGAGTTGAGGTCAACTTCATCGATGATCACCCTCTTCAGGGTCCTTCTCATGAGTTCCTTGAAGTCCTCATGTGAGGCAAGGAACGTGTATATGCTTTGCCTTCTGGGGGGCACGCTACCGTCGTTTAGGATCTTAATGGCCTCAGCCACGTCGTAAGGTATGTTAACGAGGGTAAACTCCCCTCCATCCTCGAGTGCTAGGGACAGGCCCACAACTGATGCCATGACGTGGGTGTGGGTGTCCTCTATAACCCGGTAGAACGGCTCCACGGAGGTGACCCTAACCAGCTCTTCCTCGCTCACGATCTGTGGACGCCCTTGCGCTTCCGTGTCGCCCTACGCTCTTAAGTCTATCCAAGCATAACATGGGTTTCCTTTCGCTTATAAACCTCATCCGATCGAACCCTGTGGGAGAGAGATGTCTCAGAGGTCAAAGGTGCCAGACCCAACGTCTGTGGGCGCGGGGGCAGGAGGCCTCAGGCTGTTCGGCAAGTGGGACTGGGTAGGCGTTGAGGTCAGGGACCCAAGCCTGAAGAAGTACATAAGCCTCAGGCCAGTTGTGCTGCCGCATACTGGCGGAAGGCACGAGCACAGGCGATTCGGTAAGGCCGAGGTCCCGATAGTTGAGAGGCTCATCAACAGGCTGATGTACCCTGGCAAGAATGGAGGGAAGAAGGCGCTTGCCTACAACATTGTCAAGGCAGCCTTTGAGATAGTCAACGCAGAGGCGGGGGAGAACCCCCTACAGGTCCTAGTTAGGGCCATTGAAAGCGCTGCCCCGAGGGAGGAAACCACCAGGATCATGTACGGTGGGATAATATACAGGGTCTCAGTAGACGTCTCTGCCCAGAGACGGGTTGACCTAGCGCTGAGGTTCATAACTGAGGGGGCTAGGCTCTGCGCCTTTGGCTCACCAAAGAGCATTGAGGAATGCCTAGCCGAGGAGATTATAGCGGCCTCTCGCGGAGAACCCTCGAGCTACGCAATAAGGCAGAAGGAGGAGATCGAGAGGATCGCCCTTAGCTCCAGGTGAGCTAAGTTCTTCGGGGTCAGTTGCGCTTTTAAATCCCGGCCTCTTCCTGTGATAACGCTGAAGGTAGAGGTGGTGAATTGAGATGCCCGAGAAGCAACATCTGAACCTAGTGGTGATAGGGCACATAGACCACGGTAAGAGCACCCTGACTGGGCACCTGCTATACAGGCTGGGTGTTGTTGACCCGAAGGTAATGCAACAGCTTGAGGAGCAGGCCAAGGCCGCCGGAAAGGAGTCCTTCAAGTACGCTTGGATCCTGGACAAGATGAAGGAGGAGAGGGAGAGAGGTATAACCATAGACCTGTCGTTCATGAAGTTCGAGACAAAGAAGTACATGTTCACAATAATAGACGCTCCAGGCCATAGGGACTTCGTCAAGAACATGATTACTGGCGCGAGCCAGGCCGACGCTGCACTCCTGGTGGTCTCTGCAAGGAAGGGGGAGTTTGAGGCAGGCATGAGCCCAGAGGGGCAGACGCGTGAGCATGCCCTCCTTGCCAGGACCCTCGGCATCGAGCAGCTCATAGTTGCCGTGAATAAGATGGATGCCCCTGACGTGAGTTACAGCGAGCAGAGGTACAATGAGATTACGACCACGCTTAAGAAGTTCCTGAAGGGCCTCGGCTACAACGTAGACGCCATACCCTTCATACCCGTCAGCGCGTGGACGGGCGAAAACCTCATAGAGAGGAGCCCCAACATGCCCTGGTACAAGGGGCCGACTCTGGCAGAGGCCTTTGATAATCTTAAGCTGCCGCCCAAACCTGTCGATAAGCCGCTCAGGCTGCCCGTCCAGAGCGTTCTCAGCATACCAGGGGCTGGAACCGTCATAACAGGCAGGGTTGAGACCGGGTTGATTAAGCCCGGCGATAAGGTTGTTATAATGCCCGCCGGCATAGTTGCTGACGTCAAGAGCATACAGATGCATTACCAGGACCTCCCACAGGCGGAGCCGGGCGACAACGTTGGCATAGCCTTAAGGGGCGTTGAGAAGAATCAGGTCAAGAGAGGCGACGTGGTTGGGCGCGCTGACAGCCCACCAATGGTGGCTGAGGAGTTCACCGCAAGGATCGTGGTCGTCTGGCACCCGAGCGCCATAGCGGTTGGCTACACGCCAGTCATACACGTGCACACGGCCTCGGTCGCCTCCAGGATTACGGAGATAGTGGCCAAGTTAGACCCCAGGACTGGCAACGTGATCGAAGAGCACCCACAGTTCCTGAAGGCAGGCGATAACGCGATAGTAAAGTTCAAGCCGATAAAGCCTCTTGTAATTGAGAAGTTCAGCGACTTCCCACAGCTAGGCAGGTTCGCTATGAGAGACATGGGCAGGACGATTGGCATAGGCGTAGTGACCGACGTTAAGCCTGCCAAGGTAGAGATGAAGAAGTAAGGGGAACGATGGCTGCTGTAGGCTAAGGGCAAGTCCACTGGTGCCCGGCTATGGCATTTAACGTCAGGATATGGCTATGGAGCACTAATCCGAGGAGCCTGGAGCAGGTAGTTCAGCAGATAAGGGACATAGCGCAGAAAACAGGGGCCCCCATGAGAGGGCCTGTCTCGCTTCCGACCAAGAGGCTGGAGGTTCCAATATTCAGGCTCCCGCACGGCGAGGGAAGCAAGCACTGGGAGCACTGGGAGATGAGGATTCACAAGAGGCTCATTGACATAGAGGCGGATGAGAGGGTCCTAAGGAGACTGATGAGGATCCAGGTTCCTCCAGACGTCTACATTGAGATAAAGTCAAGCAGGTGAAGCTGTCACCTTTTTACTCCTGAGCGCCCCTCCTATCCCTGCGCCGGGGTGCCCGAGCGGCCCAAGGGGACGGGCTTGAGACCCGTTGCTCCATAAGGGGCGCGTGGGTTCAAATCCCACCCCCGGCGCCTTAACCTTATGACGAACTCCTCTTTCCGGTTTTAACTTCCCGCAGGGGATAGACTGGGTGGGAGCCGAGCATGCCTGACATGAACTTCGAGGACATAGCGAAGGCCTTCAGCTCAATGGAGGGAATAACGTCAAGGACCCAGCTCACGCAGCTGCTCGCTGGCCTGCTCAGGAAGACACCCCCTGATGTTATAGACAAGGTCGTCTACCTAATACAGAGCAAGCTGGGTCCTGACTGGAAGGGCATACCTGAGCTTGGGGTAGGCGAGAAGCTTCTCATCCAGGCCATAGCCATGGCCTATGGTAAGAGCGAGGCCGACGTGTCCAAGCTTGTTGACAAGCTGGGTGACCCTGGCAAGGTGGCTGAGCAGCTGGCCCAGACGGGGGGTCATGTGAAGAGCAGCCTGCTAACGTTCATGGGCGGTGGAGGGGCCCAGCTCACGGTGTCAAGGGTATTCGACTCATTCCTGAGGATAGCCTACGCTACGGGTGAGGCCAGCAGAGACCTTAAGCTGAGGACCCTCTCAGGTCTCCTAAAGGATTCAAAGCCCATAGAGGCCAGGTACATAGTCCGGTTCGTTGAGGGCCGGCTGAGGCTTGGGATAGGTGACGCCACGATACTTGACGCCCTTGCGGTCGGGTATGGCGGAGGAGGGGCCGTTAGGGACATTATCGAAAGGGCCTACAACCTAAGGGCTGACCTGGGGGAGATAGCTAAGATAGTTGCGTCGCAAGGGGTTGAGGCCTTGAGGGGGATAAAGCCAGAGATAGGAACCCCTATAAGGCCTATGCTGGCAGAGAGGGCCAGTGATGTCAATGAGATCCTAACAAAAGTCGGCGGGAAGGCCTACGTCGAGTATAAATATGATGGTGAGAGGGGACAGATACACAAGGACGGCGACAAGGTCAAGATTTTCTCGAGGAGGCTTGAGGACATTACCGCCATGTACCCCGATGTGGCCGAGGGAATAAGGGACGCAATAACGATTGACAGGGCCATAGTAGAGGGCGAGATAGTTGGCATAGACACAGACACTGGGGAGTTCAAGTCATTCCAGGAGTTGATGCAGAGGAGGAGGAAGTATGATGTTGAGAAGATGATGAAAGAGATACCAACCCGCGTCTTCCTCTTTGACGTACTAATGAAGGACGACGAGGACCTTACAACCAGGCCGCTCCCGCAAAGGAGGAAGGTTCTCGAGTCCATCCTGAAGCCCAATGATAGGGTCACGTTGGCAAACTACATAGAGAGCTCAAACCCCGATGAAATCATGAACTTCTTCCTCCAGGCAGTCTCAGAGGGTGCCGAAGGAGTTATGATAAAGGCCATTCACGACGATAGTATCTACCGGGCGGGCATAAGAGGTTGGCTGTGGGTCAAGTTCAAGAGGGACTACAGGAGCGAGATGACGGACACCGTCGACCTGGTCGCCGTCGGGGCGTTCTATGGTAAAGGCAAGAGGGGAGGCAAGCTCGGAACCCTCCTAATGGCTGCCTACGACCCTAAGGATGATGTGTTCAAGACCGTATGTAAGGTAGGCACAGGATTCACAGACGAGGACATTAACAAGATGTATGATCTGTTCAGCCCCTACATAATAGATCACAGGCATCCAAGGGTTGTGTCAAACCTTGAGGCCGACGTGTGGTTTGAGCCCGCTAAGGTGGCTGAGATAATAGGCGCTGAGCTCACGCTGTCCCCTGCCCACACCTGCTGCATGGACGCTGTCAGGAAAGGGGCTGGCGTCTCAATAAGGTTCCCAAGGTTCATAAGGTGGAGGGATGACAAGGGACCTGAGGATGCCACCACAGAGGACGAGCTTCTCGAGATGTACAAGAGACAGCTGAGAAAGATAGAGGAGAAACCTGTAGGTGAGGAGGCCTGAACGTTTCCTCAAGGCTCGTCGACATAATTAGGGAAGACATCGAGAGGTTAAGTGTCGAGGCTGTAAACGCAGCCCTACTTGGTGAGTACAGAAGGTCATCACTTATAAACGAGCTGATATTGAGGATGTCACAGGCAAACAGGGTCAGACTGCCAAGGGAGCGGAAGCTGACCATGTGCAAGAGATGTCACGTCTCACTTATCCCAGGCGTGACCCTATCGGTGAGAGTAAGGTCCCAGGGCAGGTTCAGGTATCTCGTCAGGAGGTGCCTCGTCTGTGGGTACATCCACAGGCTTCCGCTAGCCAACTCCGAGCCCCACTGAGGCCCCAGCATCTACAATGATCACCTGGCCGTTGACGCCACTTGCGTCAGGGGTAGCCAGGAAGGCAACAACCGCTGCTACCTCGTCCTCGGTTACAAGCCTGTGCGGCGGGACGCGGTCGATGTATCGCCTTAGCGAACTCTCTTGCCCCCTAGCCTTATCGTCAAGCCATGTGAAGAAGCTTAGACCCAGCTTCGTAGCAACGAAGCCTGGCGCCACCACGTTGACGGTCACATTATAGGGGGCAAGCTCAGCCGCTAGTGACCTGGCGAGCCCGATAAGGCCGGCCTTAGCGGCAGAGTACGCCGGGAGGTACTCGGCGCCGACTAAGCCAGCTACGCTTGAGATAAAAATAACGCGGCCCCAACGAGCCTGGACCATGTCTTTGATTGCCTCCCTCGTTACTACGTAGGGGCCCGTAAGATCTACATCAATTTGCCTTTTCCAGCTCTCAAGCTCAAGCTCACTGAAGGGGGACGCAAAGCCTACACCCGCATTGTTAACTAATACGACCGCAGGGCCGAGCTTCTCCCTAACGGCCCTTACTGCATTGATCGCCTGTTCAGGGTTGGCCAGGTCGGCCTGTATGCTGAAGGACCTGCGGCCAAGCCCTTCGACCTCGCTGACAACGTGTAGGGCCTCCTCCCGCCTTTTCCTATAGGTGATCGCGACGTCAGCGCCGAGCCTCGCAAGCTTAAGGGCTATGGCCTTCCCTACCCCTCTATCGCCCCCCGTAACGAGCGCGACCCTACCAAGAAGGGGGTGGTCAACAGTCATTTTATCGCCATCCCCCAAAGGGGTCCGATCCCGGATTCCATATCATCCCATAGGAGACTGAGCGGAGGGGCTTTTAATCTGAAACTATAGCATTAATTATGGCCAAGGTCGAGAAGAGCGCCTCCTCAGACCTCACAGTCCTGGTTCCCTGCTTCGGCACCGTGTTGAGAACTACGTCAAAGGCCCTCGTGTTGATGTACTCTAGCAGGCCAGTCTCAGGACCACCCACCACAACGGCCAGCGGCCTGCCCCGGTGAGCCTCTAGCACCGCGTAGTTTGTCGTCCCGTACCGGCTAGTGCCAATTATAGTGAACCCATGCCGCCTTAGCCTCTCGACCTCATCAGCCAGGCGTCCCCCTGCCCTCACCTGATAGCCCACGTACAAGTCTCCCCAGCTTCCCCTCGACAGGGTTATGTGGTCCCTTTCAATTGATGTTATGGAAACCGTCACCACAGTCCCTGGCCCCTCTGAGCAGCCCTGAAGCCTGCCAACACCTATCTCGCCAATGAGGATCTCGCAGTCCTCTCCTCTCCTGCTGAGAACTAAGCCATCAAGGACGAGGCCAGGGTAAGGCTTCAATGGGGGTTCGTGGTTAGGGAGGTTAAGCGGTGGCAGAAGGCCAGCATACCTTAGCTCCTCCTTAAGAGGGTACGCCTTCCTCCTTAGGTGAGCTGGGGTGACCTGGTACCTGAGGAGTTCAATGAGCAGGGATCTGTCCTCTTCATTCGTCTCTACGTCAGTGAAGACGGTAACAGCATCTACCCTGAAAACCGCCAGAATCCTTGAGATGAGGCCGGCCTTGTAAGTCTTGTCTCTTAGGTCTTGCTCTGTAGAAAGGACGCTCCCTGGTATGAGGACTTCCGTTGCCCAGGGCCTCCTTGTTGAGGGCCAGGGGCTCCACGCCAGGCTCAAGACCTCTTGCCCTTCTCCTGCTGCTTCTGCTCCTTCGTTATGAAGAGCGTTGTCCTCTGTCTGCCTCCCACCTGCCTCACCAGTCATCTGTAATCGCATACAAGATATTTAGCTCTATGTGGACGACGACCAAGAGCAAAATAATGGTAGCGGGAACCTACTCTCGGGGTGAGTAGGTTGGCCTACCTCTACAGGAGGAAAAGTTACTTGCACCCCTCTACTAGGCTCAGGGAACTCATAGCCAAGAGGGACGTGATAGTAGCCCCAGGCGTGTTTGACCCCATATCGGCGCTCCTCGCCGAGACCGTGGGCTTCGAGGCGATATATCTCTCAGGTGCAGCCCTTACTGGAAGCCTTGCTATGCCTGACCTCGGAATAATAACGTTCAGCGAGGTCCTTGACGCTACGAGAAGGGTTATGGAGGTAGTCGATCTGCCGATGATAGTTGACACGGATACAGGCTTCGGGGAGCCCCTGAACGTCTACAGGACCGTCAAGG
>JBMFIT010000053.1:0-8663 GCA_049974445.1 Acidilobus sp. | reverse complement strand
GGGGGTCCTCAAGCAGCCTGTTGGGCTTGCATGTGCGGGCTCCCATCCATAGGTACAGGCCAGCCGCTCCAAGGCTGCTCAGCGCAGTCTTGACAAAGGATGACAATACGCCACCGAGGGATCCCCTTACCTTCCTCGTGCTGACCCTAACGCTGTCCCCCTCGACGTAACCTACGTAGTTGAGGTATGGCCTGTACAACTCACCTATCTCATCTAGCTGACCTTCCCTCAGGTTGAAGTAGCAGGAGTGAGTCAGCGAGTGAGCCGACATCCTGGCCAAGGGGAAGTACGCAGGAGGGACTAGGACTCTCCTGAGGGTGGCGCTAAACCTCTGGCTGAGGTTCGCGGCCTCCTCTATGACTACCCTCCTCCTATAATCCTCAACGAGAGGCGAGAGCTCGTCATCATAGTCAAGGGCTGGCAGGAGGAGCGACGCTATAGATTCACCGGCCACTCCTGCCTCAGCGTCAAGCCTGAGGAGTTCAAGTCCTACCTGCAGCTCACCCTTCCCTATGAGCCTTAGGGGGAAGGCTCCCTCGATCACCCTCAGCACGTAGTTTGGGCCAACCACCTTAAGGCTCATGCCTTGGAGTACCTCCTCCAGACGTATGAGCCGTCAAGTGACCTAACCTCGACGACCCTGTGGAGCGGGATGACGGTCTCCTCGTCCTTGAGAGTCATGGCCCACCTGCTGACGCCGATTATCTCGCTCGCCCTGACCTCTGCCAGCCCCTGCCTGCCATTGGGCGACCTCTCGACATACACTATCACGTAGTTTTCTGGCTCACCGCCGTTCACGGCCCTCCTCACGGCCTCCTCTATCATTCCCCTCCTCTTCAAGGTCAGGAACCTATAAGAGCGGGCCGAGCTAATTTGCGTGAGAGCCGCCATGGAGCCAGCTGACACCTTCTGCAGGATAGCTAGGGGCGAGGAGAGGGCCTACGTGATATATCAGGACGAGGACATCATGATGATACTTGACAAGGCCCCCGTCAGCCTCGGGCACGCCCTCGTGATAACTAGGGAGCACTATGAGGGGGTTCAGGACGCCCCGCCCAGGCTTCTAGCCAAGGTCTGGGTCGCCGCCAGCGCGGCTGCCACGTTCCTGAGGAAGGTGAGGGAGGCCCCAGGAGTCAAAGTCGTGACTAACAGCGGCTCCCCGGCCGGGCAGGTGGTCTTCCACTTCCACGTTCACGTCATACCCAGCTGGGAGCCAGGCCCGTTCAGGAGGGGCGTCAGGCACGACCTCACTGAGGAGGAGGCCCAGCGCGCGATCAGGCTCTACGAGGGGGTCCAGGACGTGATAAGGTCGTACCTTAAGGAGGTCGGGTAGCGGCGCTCAGCACTCAAGACCCTCCTCACTGGTCGGACTCGCCGAGCTCATCATGGCGCCGCCTATATGTAGCCCTCCTGGAACTATTATTTGTGGTGAACAGGTGCCCTGCCTGGTCGAGCTCCACTGCCACAGCACGATAAGCGACGGCAGGCCGACGCCTGAGGAGATAGTCCTAGCCGCCGCTAGGCTGGGGCTTAGCGCCGTGGCGATATCCGACCACAACACCTTCAGGGGCTCAGCGGCCGGCCTTAAGGCGGCGAGGGGCATGGAGCTTGGCATCTCAGTAATACCGGCGAACGAGGTCAGGACCTCGAAGGGGGACGTGCTGGTCCTCTGCCCGTCACTGCCTGAGGAGGACCCAGAGGTCGGCATAGACCCCTACGAGCTGAGGGCGTGGTCAGACGACAGGGGGTGCGTCATGATAGCTGCCCACCCCTTCCAGCCCGGCAGGAAGGGGGTGGGGCTTTACCTCAGGAAGCACCACCGGCTTTTCAACGCCATCGAGGTCTGGAACGCGAGGGGCCTCCCGCCCCTGAACTACCTTGCCGAGAGGTTCGCCAGGTCAAGGGGGATCCCGATGACTAGCGGCAGCGACGCCCACGTCCTCTCGGAGCTCGGCGAGGCGCCGACCTTGATCAGGCTCGACGACTGCAGCCCGGAGGGGGTCGTTGAGGCCATAAGGAAGGGCCTGTCGGAGCCCACCAGGGGGTACATGAGGCCAAGGGCCCTCGTCGACGCCCTGGAGTGGAGCGTCCTGAGGAGGCTCAGCCACATCCTCGGGGGCGGTGGAGGGGTCACATCAGGTCGACTATGACCCTGGACCTGAGGTCCGGCTCCAGGAGCCTCATCGCCACAATCGAGTTGCCGAAGCCGGAGAGGTCCACATAGTCCCTCAGCCCCTTTAGCTCGAACCTCTCAACATCTGCCTGCTGGGGTGGAAGCGATAGGTCGTACTCATAGATCAGCAGGTTGGTCGTCCCCTCTCCGAGGACCCTGAGCCTCGGCCTTGAGTAGCCTGCCAGCGGTATGCCTCCAAACGTCCTGTCCCTGACAAGGTTGGCTGGCACCGAGAACCTAACTGGCGGGCTCTGGTAGTCCAGTATTGAGAGGGGCAATATCGAGAACCCCCTGTACCCCGTGTCGATAGGAGTGGCGTTATACCTTGATGTGTTCGACATAGTGTTGGTGGCCAAAACGAGCACGTCCCCAACAGGCTCAAAGCTCGTAATCCTAGCGCCCGCCGCGAAGACGACCCTGGCGACGGGGGGAGTCATGTAAAGGAGGACGCTTGGGCCGACTATAGTGTTGGTGCCCCTTGAAACGGTCTCCTCGAAGGGGTTGGTAGGCCTTACGACTGACTCTGAGTAGGCGTTGAAGGCCACCAGGATCCCACCCCCTAAGGACTTCGCCGCGGTCCTCCTGGCGTAGTAACCTGAGTCCCCGAAGTCGAAGAGTCTGACGAACCTCACCTGCTCGAGCGACTCGTCTATAGGGTTACCTACGAAGACGCCTCCCTTCACGAAGGCGAAGAGCCGCCCATACGCAGATGCGATGGGCCCCGTCTGAGGCCAGCTGACGGGGGAGCCGTCGACTGACCTCTTGGCTATGTCGCCGACGGGGGTCCGTATCACCTCGTCGGTCAGGGTGTCGACGCACTGGAAACCGGTCACGGCCTTAGTGAACAGCACGCCCCTCACGTCCTTTATATGCCTCTCAAGTACGTCGAAGCAGGCATACTCATAGAGGACGGCCCCCTTCAGGGCCGCGCTCTCGGAAATCCGCCTTGCTGACCCCCCGTTCCTGTCTATCGCGTAGACCCCGAGGTTTATGGTGCCGTCCCCCCGAGCAATGAGTAGCTCATCCTTGACAGGGTTATATATGATCTCACTGACCTCGCCGGCCCACTCGTCCTCCCTGCCAGCGCCCTCCTTCCACAGAAGCCTTACCCTCCTCTCCGATATGTCGTATGCGTGTATGTGGCTGAACTTGTTCCTGAAGGAAACGACGCCAATTCCCCTGCCCTTGTCTATAAAGGCAGCTGGGGCGTGGACCCAGCCCCCAAAGTATATGACGTCATCGACAGCGTCGACGGCGTTGTATGTGTCCCCACCCGATACGGGGCCTGGGCCGACGAGCTCAAAGCGGTACTTGTCGACGCCGTCTTCCCTGACGAAGTGGGCTATCGCGTCGAAAGCCAGGGTGTAGTATAGCACGCCCCTGTAGTACTTGAGCCCGAAGATCCCTCCGCTACCCCACTCAGGCCCCAGGCTCGGAGGGTGATCGCTAAGCCTCCCGAGCACGTCCCAGACTGTCATCCTTCCCCACCGTATGTGTGCCTCCTTTTAAAAAGACTCTAGGAGTACAGGCGAGGTGATCTGGGTGTCCCAGGAGAAAAAGAAGAGGAACAAGGGAGCCTGTGGATGAACGTCAGTACGTCACCTTCGCAAGGTACTTTCTTTCCAGGTAGTCAATGAGGTCCTCGGGGGAGTACTCCTTGCCAAATGACCTCCTTAGGAGATCCTTGGGGGCGAAGGCGCTCCCCCACCTGTGGACCTTCTCCCTCAGGTAGCCCTTAAGGGCCTTGAAGTCCCTGGACTCAACGATGTCAGTTATCCTGACCCCAGAGGAGTTGAGGTCCTTAAGCATCATGGCGGCTACTATGTTGCCGAGCGTGTACGTCGGGAAGTAGCCGATCGTCCCATGTGCCCAGTGGACGTCCTGGAGGACGCCCTCGGCGTCACCCCTAGGCCTGACCCCGAGAAGCTTGTCGATCCTCTCGTTCCAGAGCTCAGGGAGCTCATAGACCTTTACCTCCCTGTTGACCATAAGGAGCTCAAGCTCGAATCTGAGCAGTATGTGGAAGTTGTAAGTGACCTCATCTGCCTCAGTCCTGATGAGGCTTGGCCTCACGCCAGCGAAGTACCTGTAGATCTCCTCATCTGAGAGGCCCTTCGTGAAGCCAAGCTCCCTGTCAAGGAGCGGCCTTACAGCCTTCGCGAACGCGAGGCTTCTTCCTACGACGTTCTCCCAGAACCTGCTCTGCCCTTCATGTATCCCAAGGGAGGCCCCGCTTCCGATGGGTGTCATGTCGAGTTCAGGGTCTATCTGGAGCTCATAGGTCGCGTGGCCGAACTCGTGTACCACACTGAAGAGGGACCTCTTGAAGTCAAACCCCTCATACCTCGTCGTGATCCTGACGTCATTAATGCCCATGTTTATTGTGAAGGGGTGGGGTGATACGTCAAGCCTCGCCCTGTCGGCTGGGTACTCGAGAAGGGATAGCACCTGCTCATTGACCCTCCTCATGGCTGACTCATCATACTTCGTAGCCTCAAGCTGGCTCATGGCTGAAAAGTACCCCTCGGACATCACCTTGTCAAGTATCTTCCTGAGCGACGGCTCAAGGGCAGAGAACGTTGACCTGACGTCCCTCGTCCTAAGCCCCTCCTCGTGGAGGTCTAGGAGCGCGTCGTAGGGGTTCTCCTCGTAGCCGAGCCTGTCTGCGACCTGCCTCACTAGGTCAACTATCCTCTCAAGGTATGGGCTGAAGGCCTTGAAGTCGGACTTGGACTTGGCCTCCCTCCAGGCAATGAAGGCCTCCTGGCTCGTCTTGGTGAGCTCGTAGTTTAGGCTGGGGGGTATCTTCTTAAGTATCGTTATCTCCCTGTCCAAGACCCTGACCACGCCTCTCTCGTACTCGTTTAGCCCCTCCTGTGACTTGGCCTTCTCCACGAGGCCAACGAAGGAGTCGCTTAAGATCAGCTCCTGGTAGAGCGTCCTGAGCTCTGCCATGGCAGATGCCCTCTCGGTCACGCCAGCCTGAGGCATGTAGGTCTCCTCGTCCCAGCTCATAAGGGCTATGGCGTGATTGAGCGACCACAGCCTCCTGTACTTCTCGAGGATGTCCTTGATGATGGGGCTCTCGAACTTAGTCAAGCCGGGTCCCGGGTCTGGGTTATTGGCTAGGAATAAGAGGGTTTGTCGGCGGCGACCAGGGTAGGTGACAGGGTCAGACCTGACTTAACATCAAGGGTATTATCATTGAGTGCCGTCGCCCTGTTGAGGCGGCCTCAGCTGGTGACCTCCTTGATGGCCTCTGTCAGAGCTATCACGTTCTCTTCCTCGTTCGGGAAGTGAACAGATGCCCTGATCCCCCAGACGCCCGCCGCCCCCCTCGCAGACACTATCACGTTCCTCGCCCTGAGCCTCCTGGCCGCGTCCATGCAGTCTCTCGGCTTCTCGCCGACCCTGAACAGGATAATCCCTGAAGCCTTGGAGGACTCTGGGGGGCTGATCAAATCAACATTCATGTCCTCAAGCTCCTCAATTAACGCCTTCCTTAGCCTCATGATCTTTGTCTCAACGTTCTCTATGCCGACCTCGTTTATGAGGGAGGCGGAGGCGGCCGCGGCCCTGAGGGGGATGGGCGACATGGAGCCGCCGTACTCAAACTTGAGCGGTGCGTCGTTCCTGTAAGGCTCGACATAGAAGGGACCTTTGGCAGGGTCGAGCCAGTAGGAGTCCCAGTCCTTAACTGGGGCACCTGAGTAGCCTGGCCTTGGAGGCTTTAGCTCCTCGACCGCCCTGTCGCTGACGCACATGCCGCCAAGTCCAAACGGGGCAAGGAGCCACTTCTGTGTGCCGAAGGCAACAAAGTCTGCCTTCTCGAGACCCCTTGGCCTGAGCGCGCCCGCCTGCTGTATGGCATCAACTAGTAGGTATGACTCGGCCTCGTGGACCACCTTCGCCAGCTCCTCGACGTCGAGCCTTAGCCCATTAACCCATATGACCGAGCTGACTATAACGGCCCTCGTCCTCCTGTCTATAACTTCATAGAACTGGTCTATGTCGTAGTCGCCGTCCCTGTTCCTGACAACCCTGACCTCAACCCCTTTAGCCCTGAGCCTATAGGCCTCGGCGTGCGCGAGGGGGAAGTCGATGTCAAGCACAACAACGTTTTCGCCCTTGGACATCGGAATTGAGTCCACGGCAGCCTGTACGGCTGACGTGGTGCTGGTGCCAGTGAAGACGAGGTGACCCGGGCTACACCCGAGCAAAGGCCCCAGCTGAAGCCTGGCCGCGCTCTTCGCCTCGTCCTGCGATGACATGGATGCTACGAGCTCAGGGGAGGCCTCGTAAGCGTCGAGAAGGGACCTAATTGCGCCGATCGACCTAAGCGGTGGAACACCAACTGCCGCCCAGTCAAGGTATGACCTTCCCCTGAGGGACGGAAACTCGGACTCTATCAACTCGGCCCCCTGCCCAGGCGAGCGGCCATCAATTAAAACCTGGAAGCTGTCCCGGTCGGGGGAGCTAAGGCAGGGCGGCCGACGAATCCCTCCATCTACCCTCATGGCCTATGACGGATGAGAGCTCAAGTATCCTCCTCATGGGTACCATGCTCTGCCCCAGCACGCAAAGGCCCCACATGGCGTTTACGAGTGGTGGGAACACGTTGTAGAGCGCATAAACTATGCCGGCGAGGCTCCCCACGCTCAGCCTCCCGGACACTACCTCCCTTACCCCGAGGAGTGAAAGGACGGCAGGGAGTCCAAAGCCGTAGAGAAGGGAGGCGGACCAGAAGGTCCTGTCGTAGTGGACCTGCCTCATCATGCCTGTCCGCCACCTACTCACGGCGCCCTCTAGCTCCTCCATTGTGGCCTCCCCTCTTGTGAGGCCCTCAACCCTGTGGATCATCTCGCTGTAGAACCTTCGCTCAACGGCCCTCGCCTTCTCGACGCCCGCAAGGTAGGGCTCAAGTATTGCCAGTGAAATTGGGGTCGTCGCCACAGTGAGGGCACCTATGAGAGGGGACAGCTGCCACACAGTTACGACAGCTGTCGCCGCCGTCAACAGGTTGGGGAGGAATGTGGTGTACATGCCACCTATGTTCCACATGACGAAGTCGACGTCGTTTGCGACCCTCCCTACGACGTCAGAGGGATCAGACCCCTTGACGATGGCCTTGGCAAGCCTTAGCCTAGTCTCAGCGATTCCCTTGGCTATCGAGGCCCAAAAGGGCCTGTATAGCCACTCCGTGGCGCCATATATCAGAGCGGCGCTGGCCATCATGAGGAAGGCCCTCCTCAGGCCAGTGCCGTCCCCCCTCTCAAGGTAGTTAATGAGGTCAGTGATTGAAAGGGGTATGAGGGACCCGGACGCGTAGGCCCTAAGGGCGAACGCAACGAGCGCTGCCACGAAGCCTACGCCGATCTCCCGCTTCATAAGGTATCTCCTGAAGAAATCAGCTGTCAGCGAGAGCATCCTAGCGCTTCTAATCAACTGCTTTCGCCTATGAGAGGCTAGGTGGCCAATAAATAAGGCTGAGCGCCCTTCGCTGGAACTAGCTCCCCCTCCTCGGGGCCCTGATCCTCCCCATCATGGTCCTCACTATCACCATTCTCTGGACCTCGTTTGTTCCATCGCCTATCTCGACCATCTTGGCGTCCCTATAGACCCTCTCGACAAGGCTCTCCTTGCTGTAGCCGAAGCCCCCCTCAACCTGGACCGCCATCCGCGCGACGTCGACCCCCCACTGGGCGGACGCCAGTTTAGCTATACTGCTCCACATAGGGTACTCTGGGTCGCCGGCGTCGACCCTCCTGGCGGCCTCGTAAATTAGCAGCTTCATGGCCTCGACACTCACCTTCATCTCAGCCAACATGTGCTGGACCATCTGGTGCTCAGAGATGGGCACACCCATGCTCTCCCTCTGCCTGGAGTAGTTTACGCTGTCCTCAAGGGCCGCCTCGGCGAGGCCTAAGGCAGTGGCGGCGGTAACCACCCTGCCCTCGTTCAGCGCGTCCATGACTATCTTGAAGCCCCCGTTTAGCTCCCCAATTACGTTTTCAGCGGGGACCCTGCAGTCCTTGAAGAGCACCTCGCTGGTACCGCTGCCTCTGTACCCCATCATGTCTAGCTTTGAGACCTCAATGCAGGGGGACCTGTCGAGGACGAAGAGGGAGACCCCCTTATGCCTCTGCTCGGGCGTTCCGGTCCTCGCGGCAACAAGGAAGAAGTCCGCATAGGGTGAGTTAGTTATCCAGGTTTTCCTGCCGGTGATAACGTACCCTTCCCCTTCCTTAATCGCCCTCGTAGTTATAGCCGCTGCGTCCGTGCCGCAGCAGGGCTCGCTGAGGGCGAATGCCCCTATGGCGCCCTTGGCCAGCTTCGTCAAGTACCTCTCCTTGACCTCAGGCGACGCGTAGTGAACTAAAGGGTAGGCCACCATTGTGCCCGAGACGGTTGCCATTATTGCTATTGCCCCTGAGGCCCTTGCCAGCTCCTCTACAACTATGACCGACTCAAGTGTTGACAGCCCAGGTCC
>JBMFIT010000052.1:0-9240 GCA_049974445.1 Acidilobus sp. | reverse complement strand
CATGAGGCTTGAGGAGGTCGGAGGCCTCCTCAGGGGGTCCGACGAGAGGGCGGTGTTCATGTTCCAGGGGGTCATAAGCTCCGGCGATGTCGTTAACTCGCTCACCAAGTCAATGGCTGAGGCAGGGGTGTCGCTGAGGGTCGGGGCGGTCAGGAGCAGGAGGGGCAGGCTATACTACGACGGCTCCCCCATCGAGGCCGACCTCGTCTTCGTGGCCGCGGGGCCGTGGACGCGTGAGCTCGTTGACGTGAAGCTGAGGGTCTACAGGTGCTCCGCCCACTCCGTCGAGGCGCCAGGGCTGCCAGGGATGATCGTTGAGGACGACGAGAACGAGTTCTACCTCGTGCCCGAGTCGTCAAGCAGGGGCATAGCCGGGGGCCCCGACAGCCCCCTCCCCGACCCAGAGGACGGCTTCAGGGTTACTCCCTATGAGGCCTATGACGTGCTCGACAGGGTCTCCAGGAGGGTTCCGCCTGCCGAGGCCGCGAGGCCCATGTCGTCATGGGCCGCCCCCTGCAGCTCAGGGCCTGACGGCCTCCCCCTCGTCGGGGAGGTCGGCGACGGCGTCTTCGTGATAGCCGGACTAGACGGGGCAGGCCTCACGCTGTCCCCCGGGCTCTCGAGGCTCGTCGTCAACATAGCCGAGGGCGTCGTGGAAGAGGACCCAGCCCTCTCGCCCGCGAGGAAATTCAGCGAGGGCCCTGTTGAGCCGTTCGAGTCGATCTGCATGGGGCTGTCCTCCTCTTCGCCCTGATGGCGAGGCCTGCCCTAGCTTCCGTCAGCTGACCACCTCAAGGAGCACCTCGTCCCCTATGCCAGCCCCAAGGGCCGCTGACGCGTTGCCCTGGTTCACGGCGAGCTCCCAGAAGCCGAAGCTGTTCAGGTACAGCACCCACTCCCCTGCCCTCACGTCGCCGAACGTCCTGGCCCTCCTCGCCAGGAAGGACCTGCCCCCGGCGGCGACCCTGACCAGGGACCCCTCCTTCAGGGCTAGGTCACTTCCCGTCGCGCTCAGAGCGAGGTTCCCGAACCTGTCAACGAAGACGACCCTCAGCTGGAGCCTCCCCCCGTCCCCCCTCCTGTACCTAAGCCTCATAGCCGTCAGGGACTGGGTAGGCGTCGGCGTCCCCAGCTCATCAGGGTCGACCCCCCTCAGGAGCAGGGCAGCGGCGGGCGCGAAGAGGTCCCTGCCGTGGAAGGTGCTCGAGACGGGGGCGCTGAGGAAGGCCCTCACGAACTTAGAGGCCTCCTTCCTAACTGAGCCTATGTCGATGGCGTACACGCCCCTTATCCCGTCCTCAACGGCGGCCTCGTAGATGACACCGTTGTCCGGCGCAACCATGTGGTAGTTGCGGGTCTCAACAATTACGGCCCTCCTCCTCGTCCCGACCCCTGGGTCCACGACCACTACCAGGGCTGACCTGGGCGGAAGCCAGCGGTAGGACGAGTAAGCCACGTAGCTGCCGGCGAGAACGGAGAAGGGGGGCACGTTGTCCTCGAGCCTCACCACGCTGACCTCAGGGTCTATCGACCTAATGACGGCCTCAACAATGCCGTCATACACGGAGTTGCCGAAGTCCGTTATTAGCCCAAGGAACCCTGGCACGCCTCCCGCCGAGGGTGTAAAAAGGGCCTTTTGGGAATTTAGCCCTTAACCGCGTCCCTCGCGAACTCTGCTATCCTCCTGACGCCCTCGACTATGTTCTCCATGGAGGTCGCGAAGCTGAACCTGATGTACTCAGCCCCGGCCCTGTCAGGGAAGGCGGTGCCTGGCAGGACGAGGACCCCCCTCTCGTAGAGGAGCCTGTTGACGAGCTCGGAGACGCTCGTGGCCCCAATCGCCTTCATGAGGCCTGAGGCCCTGGGGAACATGTAGAAGGCGCCCTGGGGCTTGTAGGCCTCAAGGCCCGGGACCCCCCTAAGGGCGCCGTACAGGGCCTCGGCCCTCCTCCTGAACTCAGCGACCATCTCCCTCGTAGGCGTCCAGTCGCCCCTCAGGGCAGCGACTCCGGCCTTCTGGGCTATGCTGTTGGCGCAGCTGTACACGGAGACCGCCAGGTCGAGTACCCTGTCTATGACCTCGCGCCTCGCGACCATGTACCCGAGCCTCCAGCCAGTCATAGAGAACGTCTTGGAGAAGCCGTTGATGTATATCAGGAAGTCCCTCCAGCCCGGCGTGCTGAGCGTGCTCTCGAACTGGGCGTCGTAGAGGAAGTTGTCGTAGATCTCGTCAGCCACCACGACTATGTTCCTCGACCTGGCCAGCTCAATCAGCTCCCTCACCTCCCCAGGCGGGACGACGGCGCCCGTGGGGTTGTGGGGGTTGTTGAAGAACATCATCCTGGTCCTGGGCGTTATTGCCCGCTCGACCTTGGATATGTCGAGCGTGAAGCCCTCGCCTGGCCTGAAGTCCATGGGGACGAAGACGGGCCTTGCCCCGAAGAACCTGGTGACCTGGGCGTAGGCGTAGTAGCTGGGCTCGATCACTATGGCCTCGTCGCCGGGCCTGAGGTAGGCGGCCCCTGTCATGAAGAGGGCAGTCTTCGTCCCGGTCGTGACGACTATCTCGTCAGGCTTCACGTCAGCCCCGTACCTGCCGTTGAGGTAGTCCGCTATGGCCTCCCTGAGCTCGGGTATGCCCGCAGTCTCGGTGTAGCCGGTGAAGCCCTGGTCGAGGGCGTCCTTAGCGGCCTCCCTTATGTGCTTGGGAGTGGGGTAGTCCGGCTGGCCTATCCCGAAGCTGATGACCTTAACGCCGCGGGACTCAAGCTGCCTTATGATTGGAAGGTACGTGAAGGCGCTCTCGCCCTGTATGAGGTACATCTCGTCCTTCAGGGCGAGCGTGGGCGCCCTTGAAGCACCCTCTGACAAACCTGACACCGTAATTGTTTTGTGCGTCCAAATTTAAAAGGTATAGAGATACAGCGAGGTACAAAGAGAGCATTTAATTGGTGGGGAGACGCTTTAACGCCAGAGGGAAGGTATGGTCAGGGTTAGGGTCAGCTGGTTCACGAGGAGGGAGGTCGTGATAGGCCCTGTTGAGCTGGAGGCCCTCGTCCCCGTCCAGGCCGAGGAAGTTGAGATGCAGGGAAGGGCCCTTGACGCCATAATTTCTGCCGCCGAGCAGGCGACTAGGTCTAGGAGGGGCGACTTCGCCGTGCTAGAGTCCGAGGGAGGGGAGACCAGGTACGTCCTTGGCGAGGGCATCAAGGACAGGACCGGCACGAGGCTCCTCTACCCTATCCCCTCAAGGCTCGTGAGGGTCGGCGTGGTCAGGCTCGGCCAGCTGTCCCAGGCGTTAAGGGAGGGGGCCGCGAGCTTCAACCTGGGCTCTGTCGAGTGGTACGACGCTCCCCCCGGAACCTACGTCTACGACGGGCCCCTCAAGGCCGAGGAGGACGTGGAGTACGTGCTGTTCCATCTTGAGAACGGCGACATAAGGGTGATCAGGGCCCCACGGCTCTCGCGGCTCCTGCTATCCGTGACCCCTCCGACCGAACGAGGTCAAGGATCTCCAGCCGGTGAACCCTCAGCAGGTGAAGGTAGTAGCCCTTCCGAGTGAAGGTCCCGGCCCCTGGGCCGCACAGGGGGCACACTATGGGGCCCCCGGGGAGACCCCTCAGCGTCACCCCTACCCTCCTCACGGCCTCCTGTACATGGCCTGAGAGCACAGGGGAGCTGAACTCGTGGGGGGCCTCCATGCCAGAGGCTATCCTAGCCACGTGGTCCGTCACGAGCCTCTCAAATATCTCCTGGCCCCTCCTGGACATCTGCTCCAGGTCAGGTATTACCAGTCAGGGTTATAACCAGTGGGCGTCCTTAGCTGAGGCCTTTGTCTACCGACGCCCCGGCGAAACTGAGCCTTCGGCCCAGGAAGTGTACTCCCTCAGCCCCTCGACGCTTGGGGCGATGACATTGGGGACCTGGTGTGGGAGGTTGACCTTAATGAAGCCCTCAAGGCCCGTTGCGCCTCCTCGGCACTTCCCTGCCAGGTGTAAACGCTTGAGACCTGCGTGTCAAAACCGACGACAGGCCTCGCCCTGAGGGGCGGGGCCTTCAGCCCTCCGGCGGAGACTCCTCATCGAAGTCCTGTATGTCAGAGAGGTCGAGGGTTATGACCTCGCCGGGCTGGCTCCGCCCTTCCCCCTCGCCCCCCTCGCCCTCCCCACCGCTCTTGAACTTCCTTATCACGGCCTTCCAGGTGTGCCCGTTTGGGCACCTGAAGGCCCCCATGACGGTCACCGTAACCCTGCCCTTGCTGTCAGGTATCGGGGAGACGATGGTCCAGGTCCTCTCGGGGTCCGTTACCCTCACGCCGCAGACCGGGCACGTGAAGGGGTCAGATGACGCCTTTGACTTCCCTGGCACAGCCCTTCCCCACTGGGTCATACCCCGAAAACTAAATAAGGTGATGGGGCTTAGCCAATCCCACCAGCTTACTAAATTTAAGGGCTTGAGCGGGAGGGTGGAGCCAGGGGAAGCTTGAGGGCAAGAGGCTTAGCCATAGCCTTAATACTCGTGTTGGCAATCGCCCTGGGAGCCCAGTACCTGCCCCACGCGGCCGCTCAGCAGGCCAAGTACCTTCTGAAGTTCATGCTGACCTACCTCCCGAAGGGCATGCTGTGGGCGGTTAGCGTCAACGGCACCATACAGACGAACTCGTCTAACGTGATAAGCTTCTTCCTCTCGCCTGGCGTCTACAGCTACCTGGTCACCTACTTCAACGCCACGTCAGGCAGGTACCTCACGGTCGCCTCCGGTACCGTCCACTTGACCGCCAACTACACCCTAGTCATAAACGTCTTCAAGGTAGACTTCACCCAGGTGGGCCTCCCGACCTCAGCGCTGTACAAGGTTTATGTCAACAGCACATTCATGGTTGAGGGCTCTGGGACCCTATCCATGTGGCTGCCGCAGGACATCTACTCCTACAGCGCCTGGTACTACAACAGCACATTCAGCGAGTGGGTCCCTCTCGGGCGCGGGATACTTGAGCTCTTCGCCAACGAGAGCGTATCCCTGCCGGCCTACTCCGTGAAGGTCTGGGTCCTCGGCCTTCCGCCCGGCATCGAGTGGTACATGGTGATAAACTCGTCCTTTGAGACCCCGTACGAGCCGGGGAACCTGACGCTCCTCCTTGGGCCAGGGGTCTACTCATATGACCTCTACTCCTACAACGAGACGTCCTACTCCACGACGCTCATCAGGAAGGGCACGTTCACGATCTCAGGCAACGAGACGGTTATCATACCGTACCCCGCCACGTATAACCTCACCGTCCTGCAGGTTGGGCTCCCGCAGGGTACCCCCTGGTACCTGACAGTCAACGGCACCAGGATGGGCCCGTTCACCAACAGCTCAGTGACCCTCAGGCTGAGGGCCGGCGTGTACTCCTACGCGGTCTCCTTCTACTATGCCCCGCTTAGGCTGGGCGTCCTTGAGGCGGCAGGGGTCGTGTACCTGGGGTCAAACCAACAGATCGTCCTGACGCCCCACTTCTACAACGTGACCGTCGTGGCCTTCGAGGAGGCCCCGGGCCTCAGCTGGGAGCTCCTCCTGAACGGCACGCCCGTCATAAACTTCACCACCTCGGCCGTTAGGTCAACCCTGGTCCCGAGCGGCGTCTACAGGTACGAGGTCATAACCTACTACGCCCCCCTGGGCACCTCTGAGCTCGTGACGAGCGGGCCTCTGGTCCTGGACCAGAACACCACGGTTTCGTTCTATGGAGGCCTCTACACGGTCACGTTCACCCTTTCAGGGGTCCCCCCCGCTACCCCCTGGGACGTCTACATAGACGGCAAGAAGGTCGCTTCGTCGTCGCTGCCTACGTTGACCATCCAGCTCCCCCAGGGCAACTACACCTACCTTGTCAGCGTCTACTACAAGGACCTATCATCATACATAAACGTCAGCTCCGGGAGGATTTACGTGAACTCCTCCCAGACCATAGCTGTCTCCATGAGGACCTACTCCCTAACCCTTTATTACTCGACGAAGCCCCCTGACGTCTACTGGCAGGTATTCATCAACGGCGTAAGGGTTGCCGGCGGGCAATCGGACTACCTGTCAGCCCTCCTCCCAGGGGGGAGCTATCACGTGACCGTCATGGTTGAGCTGAGCGTGCCGAGGGAGAACATGACGGTGGCCTCCATTTCCGTCAACGTTACCTCAAACCTGACCCTCCCCGTCCCGGTTTCCTTCTACTCAGTTGCGGTCACCCCGCAGCAGTACCCTGGCGGGGTCTGGTGGCTTCTCGTCAACGGGACCCTTGTCGGCCCCCTGACGTCAAGTGGGGTCAGCCTTGACCTCCTACAGGGGACGTACAACCTGACCGCGATATACTACGACGCGCCCCTGAGGACGAACGTTACGGCCGCGAGCAGGATCATATATGTAGCGTCCTCGACGGCTGTCCCCCTGCCCTTCACGCTCATAAGGGGCCTGACAGTCAAGATATCATCCATGCCGGCCAACGTGAGCTGGGAGCTCGTGATAAACGGCACGGTCGCCGTGCCTGTGACGTCCAACGCCTCAGCGACCCTACCCGTGCCCAGCACCCCGTTGACCTACTCCCTCACGTTCTACTACCCAGGCGGTAAGGTGACGCCGATCAGCGGTACGCTGCCATCACAGGGCCCCATCTCCCTCGTGTTCCCGACCCCGGTGAGCGTGCTCTACATAACCGTCCAGGGTCTTCCGCCCGGAGGCGAGTGGCTCCTGATGGTCAACGGCAGCCGGGTCGGCTCGTGGAGGGGTGACGCCTCCGCGACCGTTTACCTGCTCTCGGGGCCCGCCAGCTACGCTATACTCTGGAGGACGGCAAACCTCACGTTCAGGGGCCCGAGCGGCACGGTTAACCTCAATGGCTCACTTCAACTAACCGTAGCCCTCCCTCAGACGTACGCTGTCGCCTTCGCCGCACCCCCTGGCATGATCAGGTGGTCGCTTTACATCAACGGGACGCTCTCGATGAGCCCCACGAACACCCAGCTTATTACGCTATACCTTCCGGCAGGGTTCTACAGGTACTACGCCCTTGTCCAGACAAGCAGTGGGGCCCAGGCGTTCAACGGGACGATCTCCGTGCCCGCGCAGACGTCCGTGAGGCTGGTCAGGCCCTCGGCCTTCCCAACCATCGGGGTAGTTGCAGCAATCATCGTGGTGGCAGTGGTGGTCGCCGGCCTCCTGTTCATCAGGAGGCGGTAGCCGTTTATCTTGGCCCCTCACACCTGGATTGGTGCGGGATTTGTCTGAGGACCAGTTCATTATCACGAGGGTGCGCGGCCTCCTCGCCCTTGACTCGAGGGGCAACCCGACCGTAAAGGCCATGGTGAGGACCGGCTCCGGCGTTGGGGTCGCGGTGGCCCCGAGCGGGGCCAGCAAGAGCACCAAGGAGGCCGTCGAGCTCAGGGACGGCGGCAAGAGATGGGGAGGGATGGGCGTCTCGCAGGCGATATCCAACCTGAACACCCTTGTCGCCCCAAGGCTCATTGGCCTTGACTCCAGGGAGCAGGGCCGTGTTGACGGGCTCCTTATCGAGCTCGACGGGACCCCGAGCAAGTCAAGGATAGGGGGCAACGTGACCACGGCGGTCAGCGTCGCGGTCGCTAAGGCGGCCGCCTCAAGCGCCGCCCTAGAGCCATTTGAGTACCTGGGGGGCCCAGGGGCTAGGTTGCTCCCAACCCCTCTGCTTAACGTGATAAACGGTGGCGTCCACGCGGGCAACCAGCTGGCCTTCCAGGAATTCATTGTCATACCAGCCGGCGCCACCTCCTTCAGCGAGGCCATGAGGATGGCAGTGGAGGTCTACAAGTCGCTGCGCTCATACCTCATAGACAGGTACGGCAAGAGCGCAATAAACGTCGGCGACGAGGGCGGGTACGCCCCACCCATGGGGGAGGTAAGGGAGGCGCTCGCTGCCCTCTCCGATGCGATTAAGGCCGCGGGGTACCAGCTTGGCACCGACTTCTACCTGGGGGTTGACGCGGCCTCGTCGCAGTTCTACAGCTTCGATAGGAAGGCATACCTTGTCGACGGCAAGGAACTTGACGCCCCCTCGCTGCTTGAGCTGTACAGGTCGCTGGTCGACGAGTTCAGCATCGCCTACCTTGAAGACCCGTTCCAGGAGGACGACCTCGAGCACTCAGCCGAGCTGACGGCAAAGCTCTACGGCAGGACGATCGTTGTCGGGGACGACCTTTACGCCACGAACGTGAAGTACCTCCTAAGGGGCGTGAAGGCGAGGGCCACCAGCGGCGCGCTCGTTAAGGTCAACCAGGTTGGGACCCTGACTGAGACCCTTGACTACATAAGGCTTGCGAGGGAGGCCGGCATGAGGCCTGTCGTGAGCCACAGGAGCGGGGACACCGAGGACCCGTTCATAGCAGACCTAGCGGTCGCCGTTGGGGCGGGCCTCATAAAGACAGGGGCGCCGGCCAGGAGCGAGAGGCTA
The DNA here is from genome assembly GCA_049974445.1 of Acidilobus sp. GTDB lineage: Archaea > Thermoproteota > Thermoprotei_A > Sulfolobales > Acidilobaceae > Acidilobus. The sequence continues at coordinate 785 of JBMFIT010000052.1, read as the reverse complement.
GCCAAGTACAACAGGCTCCTCGAGATAGAGGACCTGCTGGGACCGGCCGCCGTCTACGCGGGCAGGTTGCCCTTCACGGGCCCCTCCTGATGCCTATTTTTCCTCCTCCTCCAGCCCTTGGACGGTGCTAGGCTTGGCTGGGTCCAGGGTCAGGGACCCCTACCTCGCGGGTGAGGGGAGGCTCAGGGTGGAGTGGGCGGAGGCCAACATGCCCGTCCTTATGAAGCTGAGGTCCATGTACAGGGACTCCAGGCCGCTCAACGGCTTGATCGTCTCGGCGGCCCTTCACGTGACAAAGGAGACGGGCGCCCTCGTGAGGACCCTCAGGGACTGGGGCGCTAGGGTCTTCCTAGTCCCGAGCAACCCGCTCTCAACCCAGGACGACGTCGCCGCAGCCCTCTCACAGGAGGAGGGGGTTACGGTCGTAGCCTGGAGGGGGATGGACGAACGGGAGTACTTTGGGGCCATAGCTGAGGCCGCTAAGGCGGGGCCTAGCGTGGTTGTCGACGATGGGGCAGACCTCCACGTCTACATCCACGAGAACCTGCCAGACGTCGGGAAGGGGGTGATAGGGGGAAACGAGGAGACGACGACCGGCGTGTTAAGGCTTAGGGCCCTCGAGGCAGCCGGCAGGCTGATGTACCCAGTGATAGCGGTCAACAACGCCCTGACCAAGCACCTCTTCGACAACAGGTACGGGACGGGACAGAGCACCGTGGACGGCGTGCTGAGGGCTACAAACGTCCTCCTGGCAGGGAAGAGGGTCGTCGTGGCTGGCTACGGGT
>JBMFIT010000051.1:0-9731 GCA_049974445.1 Acidilobus sp. | reverse complement strand
GGGAGGACCATTGATAGGCCAGCCATTCTCGTCAGGGTTGAGGAGAAAGGGGGCGAGGAGGGCTGGGGGGAGGTCGTGGCCGACTCAGGCCCCTGGTACAGCTATGAAACAAACGAGACGGCGTGGCATGTGATAAGGGACTTCATACTGCCAGGGCTTGGCAGGGTCGGCTCACCCAAGGAGTTCCCAAGCGCCTTCGCCAGGATTAGGGGTCACAACATGGCCAAGGCAGGCGTTGAGATGGCCCTTTGGGACCTCGCCTCGAGGCTTGAGTCCAGGCCTCTCTGGAGGTTCATAGGGGGTGTCAACAGGAACATAATCAGTGGCGTCAGTGTCGGGATCCAGCCCTCGGTCAATGGACTGGTCGGGGTTGTGAGACGCTACCTTGAAGCGGGCTATAGGAGGGTGAAGATCAAGATAAGGCCAGGCTATGACGTAGAGCCGGTCGAGGCCCTGAGGAGGGAGTTCGGCTACGGCCTTCCCCTACAGGTCGACGCGAACGCCGCCTATACGCTCTCCGACATAGATGTCCTGAGGGCCCTCGACAACTACTCCCTTCTCATGATCGAGCAGCCCCTTGGCTGGCACGACCTAGTCGACCATGCTACCCTGACGAGGCACCTCAAAACACCCATATGCCTCGACGAGAGCGTGATGGACCTTGACGACGCGAGGAAGGCCTATCAGCTCGACGCGGCCGCCATCCTCAACGTCAAGCCGGCGAGGTTGGGAGGCCTTGGCGAGGCACTCAGAATTCACGACTTCTGGTACGGCGTGGCCAGGAGACCACTATGGATAGGGGGTATGCTTGAGACTGGAGTTGGAAGGGGGCACCTGGTTGCGGCCGCGACGCTTCCAGGCGTAAGGTTCCCAAATGACATAAGCGCGAGTTCGAGGTACTACGAGGCTGACATAGTTGAGCCGCCATGGGAGCTCAACAGGGACGGAACCATATCAGCGCCTGAAAGGCCAGGCATCGGCGTCGAGGTCCTCGTGGATAAGGTGAGAAAAATGGTTAAGCGCTCCCTAGAACACACCTATGGCTAGAGCCTATGATGTTAGGGGTTTGGCTGACAAAATGAAGAACAGGCCTCGCCCCTTCTATTGGTGGGGTAATATTTTTAAGTTCAGAACGTTTTAAAGTATTGCAGAATAAAAACACGTCCCCATACGGGGACGCCCGATAAGGGCTCTACATACTCCCCGAGCCTCATGAACCAGGGCTGAATCCTTCTTCGCGTTAACTGAAATCTTTTTTATACTGTTTATAACAAAAAATATAAAGGGTGAGCTCACACGCCGATGTGGTCTGTGCCCAAAAGGGTGGGAGCGAGGGCAGCGGTGAAGTAACGGTGGGTTGCTGAGGCCTTGCCATTAAGGCACGTTATAGTTGGTGGCGTGGGCTTCGTCGGTGTAGGGCTCGCCGCAGAGCTCAGCGGCACTTCGGAGGTCGTGGTCGCCGCAAGGCCAGGCTCCGCCAGGAGGAGGCCCAGGATAGCGAGGGAACTAAAGAGGCTCGGAGCCCACGTAGCCTTGTCTGAAAGGCTCGACGTGGACTTCCTCGAGAGGCTCTCGGGCGACGTATACTATCACGTGGCCGGCAAGCTCTGGGGGTCCATGAAGGAGCTTGAGGAGGCTCACGTGAACCTCCTCGGCAGGGCCGTTTCAGCCGCCTCAAAGATAGGCGCCAGAGTCGTCTACGTAAGCTCGATCGGTGTTGGGGCCGAGATGAGGGGGGTTCCCAGGCATTCCACGGTAGCTGAGGAGGAGAAACACCTGGATCCCGCCATCTTCGTCCATAGGGGACCATATGAGGTGACTAAGGCCAAGGCCGAGAGGCTGTTGGTCTCTAGGGGCAGTGAGCTGCATGGGAGGTGGTCAATAGTGAGGCCAGCCCTTATCTTCGGCCCTTGGGGCTACGAAGTTCAGTGGAGGTTCATACTTGGCATGGCCAGGCGCGGCCTAGCGCCATATGCCAACTCTAGGAACATGATATACATAGGTGATCTGACTAGGGTGCTGGCTGAGGCCGGCTCAGGGAAATATGATGGCAAATGGGTCTACGCCAGCGACCCTCGTGATATCGACCTAGGCGACGTAGCTACGGAGATCTGTAGGCAGGAGAAAAGGGGGTGCAGGAGGGTAAACATATCGTGGGCTCTCAAGGCGATAGGCCTCCTGCCAGTTTCACCTATGTACGTGACGTACAGGATGATCTCCGGCGGGTACAAGTTCAAGAGCAGGTTCCTAGAGGGCTTCAGGTTCACCGACCTAGGCGAGGCGGTATCCTCCTTCCTCCAGTGGGCTAGGGGAGGGCTGTCGCCGTAGGGCAATCTAGGCGTAAAATATTAGGTCCCCGGCCCATAGGGCTAAGGAGAGCTGATGAGCAGCCAGGAGGAGAGACCGAGGTTCGTAATTGACGCTATGCTGGGGACGCTGGCCAAGTGGCTCCGCCTCCTCGGGTATGACACGCTCTACTCGCCCTCCTACAACGACGCTCAGATAATCAGTATGGCCGCGAGGATGAAGAGGGCCATAGTAACCAGTGATAAGGGTCTCTACAGGAGGGCTGCCAAGGCTGGCGTTAGGGCCATCCTTCTCCCAGAGGCCAACGTTACCGAGTCGCTGGCCAGGCTGGCTACCTCGGGACTGATAGAGCTCAAGGTCGACCCCTCAAGGAGCAGGTGCCCCCTATGTAATGGCGTCCTCAGGGAGGTGACGGACAAGAACGCCATCAGGGGGAGGGTGCCCCCAGGGGCGTTAACTAGGTATAACAAGTTCTACGTCTGCACAAGGTGTGGCCACGTGTACTGGGAGGGGGGCCACTGGAGGAACATAAGGAGGATAGTAGAAGAGGCTAAGCTCCTGACGGCCCAGCTGACAGGACAGGAGGGCGCTACGGCTTCTGGGCCTTGAGCATATAAACAAGCTCCAGCAGGTGCGGCGCGAGCCTTGTTATGTCACGCTTCGAGATCATACCTATGGGCTTGAGGTTCTGCCTCGACAGGACCGGCAGGTGACCTACTCCATGGGTCCCCATGATCTCAGCCGCCTCGTGTACGGTGGAGTCCTCCATCACGTAGAATGGGTTCTTGGCCATTATCTCGCTGACCGGTATGTTCCTAGGAAGCCCTCTGACCACGACCTCACGAACTATGTCGCTCTTGGTCACTATTCCTACTAGGTTATCCTGTTCGTCAACTATGACGATAGAGCCAACTTTATTGTCAATCATGAGCTTAGCCACCTCGCTGGCAGAAGTCGTTGGGAGCGCCTTCATAACGGGGGTCCTCATGACGTCCCTGACGAGGGCCGACTCAGCCAACCTGGTCACCGACCCAACTGTGAGCCAAGGGGCATTAATTTTCACCTAGCCGTGGCTCATGAGGGAGGCCAGTGGGGTCCTCAGCCTCACCTTCTTCGCCTCCGTTACGTGCCTGGTGGACCTGGGCGGGAGGAGCCTTCCTGTCAGGGCTGCCTTAATTACCAGTTCCTTAGTAGGTGGTGGGGGAATGACGAGAACGAGGTAGCTGCCGAGGTTCCTGATGGAACTCCTGGTTACAACCTTCAACAGCCTGTGGCCGAGGCTCTCAAGCTGGACGAGGTCGTAGTAGGCCTCACTACCTCCCCCCAACGTGACTATGGTTGGCCCTCCTGTCAGCTCCCTTACATCAGACACCTCGGCGACCCTCCTCAGGTCCCTCAAGGATTCCTTAGGGTACATCCTAACCCAGCCCTTCAGCCCCACGCGATCATACCTGACAAGGGCGACGGGAGCGCTTAAGGCGCCGAGCTCCCGTAGGGCCTTGAGTCTGTGGGCGCCGTCGAGGAGTATCAGTGAGCTGGCCTCGACAACCAATGGCCTCAGAAGGGCGCCCTTGACCCTTATTGAAGTTACAAGCTCTGCCACGCGGTCCTCAAGGAACATCTCGTGAGGTTTCAACGAGGACAGGGGAAGCTTAGTGAGCAGAATCCCTCCGTCGCTGAGGGCAAAGGCTCATCACCTCTCCCCCTAACGCCATAAGGAGGTCCAGCTTAAAACCCTTCATACTACAGCAACGCGAGTATGGTCCCTTATATACTCCTCCTGGCCAGGGCTTACTGGCCCTGTCCTGCGTAGCGGGACAGGGCCAACGTATGGAAAGGGAGTGTGTGACGTGACGGAGGAGAACGTCCCTCGCAAGGTCTCTGACCTTCGCGAGGGTGAGGATAACGTCGACATAAAGGTTCGTGTTATTAGTGTGGAGCCTCCCAAGACGATACACACGCAGAGGGGAGACAGGACCATAAGCGAGGCCATAGTAGGCGACGAGACAGGGAGGATAAAGCTGACTGCCTGGGGCAAGCAGGCCGGCAGGCTGCAGGAAGGCGACGCCGTTGAGCTCAAGGGGGCCTGGACCACAGCCTTCAGGGGCCAGGTCCAGCTGAACATAGGCAGCCGTGGGTCGATAGATAAGATAGACGACTCTGAGGTCCCCAAGGCCGAGGAGATACCTCAGAGCACCCCAACTGCCCAGGGCGGCGGCCAGAGGCCGCCGAGGAGGGAGTTCAGAAGGCCGTATGGCAGGAGGAGTGGGGGAAGGGGAGGCTTCCACCCGCGTAGCGAGGAAGGAGAAGGCGGAGGAGAGGGCGGCTTCTGAGCGGGCCCCGTTAGGCCCTCAAGCTTAACATGCTTTTTTCTTTGCCATGCAGAGCCCCTGAGGTGTTAAGGGGGATGCCGAACAGGCTGGTCGGGGACACCTACCTTGAGAAGGGCAGTCCAGCCACCCTCATCTACGTCGAAGGGACGACAGGCTACGTTATTGACCCTGGCCAGGGCGAGGACAGACCCAGGAGGCTTCAGAAGGCCCTCAGGGACCTTAAGGTGAATCACGTCGTAGCCCTGTTGACCCACTATCACAGTGATCACGTCGAGGCCGTCGAAGGCATATCCCCTGCTGAGGTGGTCGTGAGCGCGAAAGACGCGCCCATGGTTGAGGATCCCGAGTTGAGAATCCTCTCCACATTTAACTATCCCCTCACCCCAATTGACAGCCTTCTGTCCTTCAGGGCCCTCCCGGCCAGGGTAACCCATGAGATCAAGGACGACGAGTTAAAGTACGGGCCGGTCGAGGTGGTGAGGCTGCCGGGCCACACCGAGGGCCACGTGGGCTATGCGACACCTGACGGTGTCCTTTATGCGGGGGACTCGCTGTTTGGCGACAGGGTGCTAGAGAAGTATGGCGTCCCGTATCACAAGCTTCCCTGCGAGGCGGAGGAGAGCCTAGGTAAGCTCGCCTCTTTGGCCTGCCGTTACGAGTACGTGATCCCAGGTCATGGTCCTGTCACTAAGGGGTCAGAGGCAGGGCCCCTCGTTGAGCTGAACCTGAACAGTGCGAGGAGGTTCATCGAGCTGGTCGAGCAGGCCCTGAGGACTCCCTCAGGCGTCCATGAAGTAGTGGTCAGCGTGATAAGGTCGTACCCGAACGCTTCATGGACGCCTGACAACGTTATGTTAGTAGAGGCCTCAGTAAAGGGCTTGATAAGGTGCCTCAGGTCCAAGGGCCTCCTCACACATGAGGTGGTGGAGGGTTACCTCAAGTGGAAACTCTCAGGCTAGGACGCCCCGGCCTTCACGTAAGCGTAGACGTAGACGTTGACCGTTGAGAGGGAGCCCTTGTTCATTATGACGATCGAGTAGGTTCCAGGCGCCGGTAGAATGACGGTCACGCTGAGGTTCGTCACGCCAGGCTCGTAGAGAAGTGAGGGGGCGCCGCCTGTCTTCATGAGGGTGCCAAGGCTTGAGGAATTCACTACATACACGAAGAGGGCTCGGCTTGACTCTAGGCGTACGAAGAGGGAGCCTGGGCTCTCATTGGGCGTAACCGTGAAGTTGATGATATATGACGAGAGGGGGCCAACCGAAATGGTTCCGTTGGCTACGACCTGCCTTTGGGGGAGGGACCGCTGGGGTTTCACCATAAAGTAGGCTATAGCCAGGATCGATGCCGCCATAGCGATCGCGATCACGGCCCCCAACAGGATGCGGCTTCCGCTTTTCTGGTAGGTATACAGGTTCCCTCCCGCTGCTTAACTACTATTTTTGATCTATTATTTAAGTTTTGCCGAGCCCGTTTCCTTTAAGACCTTAAAGGCTGCGATCCTCTTGGACCCCGCCGGGCCCTCAGGCTCGTGGAGCTTTACGATCTCGGTCCTCAGGCCCTTGCCCTCAAGGACGAACTTAAGGTCGTCAACCCAGTCATAGAGGCCACAGGTCTCACAATAGGAACCGTCAAAGACAACATAGATCACGTCCCTCTTCCTCGTCACTATCCTCGCGAAGGCCTCAGGGGCCCTGTACTTGTTGTACTCCCTGATGGCCTCCCTGAATTCGCTCAGCTCGTCCAATCTCAGCACCTAGCACCAAGGCCAGCGAGGGCCCTGGAGGCAGATGACCTCGGATCCTGAGCCTTAGCTATGGCAGAGCCTATGATTACTATGTCCGCGCCTGCGTTTACTATAGCTCCCACATCCTCTGGCTTGATGCCGCCGGCGACGGCTACGGGACCCTTGAAGTAATCCTTGGCCTTCCTGATGAGCTCGAGCGCCTGAACGGCGGTTATACCGAGCGACCTCTGCACGTCAATGCCTATGTGTATTAGAAAGACGTCAGCGCCCGCCCTCCTGGCCTTCTCAACCCAGCCAGCCAGGTCCTGAAAGCCCATGGAGTCCGCGTAGACGTCAGCGCCAACCTCCTCGGCCGCCCTCACGGCCTCTCTAATTGTCTCCTCGCTGGCAGCCAGCAGGACGCTCATGGCGTCGGCCCCAGCCGAGGAGACCAGATGGGCCTCAACCCCGCCCACGTCCATGGTCTTCGTGTCGGCCATTACTAGGTGCTCGCCAGGTATTGACCTGAGCACCCTAACACTCTTGACGCCCTCGGCCTTGAGAAGCGGCGTCCCTGCCTCAAGTATCACAGCCCTTCCCAGGGCGACCTGCGAGGCGACCCTCACGGCGTCCTCCAGGGTGGTGAAGTCAAGGGCGACCTGAAGCAGCCTCCCGCACTCGGAGACCCTCTGGGCAAGTCTCCCCATACTGACCCCAGGCCCTGGCAGGCGAGGCCTCTAATAAGGGCGAACTGGGACTCCAAAGGCCTTCAGCATTTTAGGTATTACTGGCCAGACTTGCCATGGGAGGGGCCCTGGGGGCTGACCTGCTGATAGCTCACATGGCCGACGTGCACCTTGGCGCAAGGAAGTACGGCGAGAGGGCGATCTATGAGGACGTGTCCCAAGCCTTCGAGGAGTCGCTGAACGAGGTCATAAGGGAGAGGGCCAGGTACCTCGTCATAGCCGGCGACCTATTCGACTCTCCCCACCCTGACAATTGGGTTCTCGCCTTCGCTGTGAGGAAGCTAAAGGACCTCGCATCAAGGGGGGTTAAGGTAATCGCAGCGAGAGGAGAGCACGACACTCCTGGTCGTAGGGAGCCCTCCCCCCTTGACGTTCTTTCGGAGGCCGTTGACGGCTTCTACGCCCCTCGCCCCGGGCAGGGCGCTAAGGTTGAAGAGATCGTGGGCTCTACGACGCTTAGGCTTGGCGAGATTGCCTTCCTCGTCTATCCGTTCATAAAGGTCAGCGCCGAGGAGAGAAGGGACATCTACGCCAACATCCTCAGGCCAGCGTACGAGAGAGCGTCAAGGGAGCTGAGGTCATCCGGCGTTAAGACGGTCTTTGTGGCCCACTTTGCGGTCGAGCCCATTTTCAGGTTTGACGCAGTTGCGGCCGTCTCTGAGCTCCCCTTAGCGGACTATGTCGCGCTTGGCCACGTACACAGGAGGTGCGTCAGGTGCGTGACCCCGCCTGATAGGCAGGACCTCTGGTACGCTTACCCTGGCTCTCTCTACCCTCTCGACGTGAGTGAGGCGGCCGAGGGGCACAAGAGGGGGCCCATATTTGTCGACCTGTCTGGGGGGGAGCCGTCATTCAATGAGGTTGACGTGAGGGTGAGGAGGCACTTCGTCGTTGAGGCCGATGTGAGGGACCCAAAGGAGGTGGACAGGGTGGTCAGGGCCGCCGTCAGCAAGGTCTCAAGGTCTCCAGGGGAGAGGGAGCCCCTAGTGCACCTTAAGCTCAACGTTGGCGTGAAGGTTCCCTCGAGGCTTGTTGAGCTCGCGGCCTCAAGGGTAGCGAGGGAGAGGAACCTCATAATAGTGCCGCACGTTACAAGGGTTCCCGAGGAGCAGCCATCCGCTGGCAAAGGGGCAGGGCGTGAGAGCCTTAGCCCAGTGGACGTCTTCAGGGATGAGCTGCGCCTTGATGAGTTCACGGCCAAGGTCCTCCTCGAGCTTGTGACGGCGGCTTCTGAGGGGAGCGAGGAGGCCATTGAGGGAGTCCTTGAGAAGCTAATCTCGTGGCCTAGGTCCATGGAGCAGCTCAGGGGGCTGATGTCACAGTGACGTACATTATAAGGTCCGTCTCGCTCGTCAACTTCCTCAGCCACGAGAGCACGAACATAAGGTTCCCGTCAGGCAGTATAGCCCTCATAGGCGAGAACGGTGCTGGCAAGACTAGCGTCTTTGAGGCCATCTACTACGCCCTAACCGGCACGGGCTGGAGGGGGAAGGCTGTAGACTTAGTCCAGATGGGCAAACAAAGGGCAACAGTTGAGCTGGAGCTAGAGGACCTGGTCACAGGCTCAAGGGCTCGGGCAAGGGTGCAAATAGAGAAGAGGAGGAACACCACCTCCTCAGTTTATGAGCTTAAGGCAGACGGGAAGGTCGTGGCGACCACGGCCTCGGCTTATAAGGATGAGATAGCGAGGCTTCTCGGCCTTCAGGGCGTCACTGACTATAGGGGTTTTGTAGAGTCCGCCATAATCATAAAACAGGGCGGCCTGGCCGAGATAGCGTCGATACTGGCGAGCGAGGAGAGCAAGAAGCTGAAGGAGCTGGTGGAGAGCGCCATAGGGGTTCCTCAGCTCGAGAAGGCTGCTGATTCTATCAGGTCGCACACGATAAGGGCCGTGAGGAGCGATGGGAGCGTCGTGATGGCCTTTGACGTAGGTCCCAGGCGCAGAGCTGAGATCATGAAGGCCATACAGGCGACAAGGGACCTAAGGAGGGCCAAGCTTGACGAGGCCAAGGACGTCGAGGCTAAGCTGGCGGAGGCCCAGAAGTCCCTCTCATCGCTGACGACAGAGCTTGAGTCCACGTCAAGGGCCGCCGACGAGGCCTGCCAGGCCTCCTCAATATTAGATGCCCTGAAGCAGCAGGCGGCCGAGACGGAGAGGCTTCTGAAGGAGGAGGCCGCCAGGCTCTCGAGGCTCAGGGGACAGGTCAACGAGCTCAGGGGGAAGATAGAGCGCCTCGGTCCGCTGACCCAGCTCGCCTCGCTGTCCGTCCTAGTTGACGAGCTAGGCGATCTAAACTCCAGGGCCGCGTCGTTGGCCGACAGGATAGGCTCTCTCAAGCCGGTTGCCGACGCCTACCTTGAGCTCAAGGCGACGAGCTATCAACACGAAGCCTATGAGGAGGCCCACAAAAGGCTTGAGGAGACGAGGGCTAGGCGCTCGTCCCTGGCTGAGGAGCTCAGGGCCATCGAGGCCTTCATTTCCCAGGCAGAGCGCGTTGAGGCCTCCATAGCTCAGGCCCTTAACGAGGCCAGAAAGGCCCTGGGCGTAGACGCCTCTTGCGACGAGGACTGCCTCAGGTCCATGTTAAGCGAGCTTGAGGCCGAGGCCGAGAGGCTGAG
>JBMFIT010000050.1:0-10085 GCA_049974445.1 Acidilobus sp. | reverse complement strand
CTACTGGACGCTCCTCACGCTCCTGCAGGCCCTTGCCCTGGGCCTCGTCTGGTTCAAGACGAGACACCCTGACGTTAGGGGCGCGTGGTGGCTGGTTCTCTTTAACGCAGGGATCGGAATTGTCTCGTATCTGGGCTCGCTTGGCCCGCTCTCAAGCCCACTCATACCGTACCCCTTGGACTACGTGGCTATGGCTGTATTCTCAGTGGTGGTCTATATCGTCGGCGTCTACACAGCCTATGAGACTAGTGACCTAAAGGACGTAAAGCAGAAAGGCCTGCCGATAGAGTGATTTTCTACCTTAACACTGATTCTATATCTTTTTTATTTAGGAGAGCCTCAACCAAGGAACCGTACCAAGCGTTTTCTCGTAAATGGGCCTCCACACGCCCCTACCTGGGCCCTCCACCAGTACTGACGACCATAGGCCGACTAGAATGCCGCCTATTATGTCACTTAGCCAGTGCTCTCTTAGCAGAAGCCTTGTGACCATGATAGCCCCAGCGTACGGAATTACCAGGTATGAGGCCCTCCTTCCCTTGGTATTGTTGAAAACTGAGACCACATAGTAGGAGAGCACTGTCACCCTAACCGTGTGGCCTGAAGGGAAGGAGAAGTAGTCAGCGTTGAGCAGGTTGCCAAGAAGGCCGAAGTACGCCTGAGGCTCCATGGGCCTCGGCACGCCCGTGTAGGCCTTGAGGAGGGCTGTCACAATCATAGAGACTATCAGGGCAACGATGAATGACGCTGTCCTCTCCGAGACCTTCCCGTCCGCGGCCGCGTCAACAGCGTAAAGGACCACGGCGAGGAGGGCGAACGCCTCAAGGCTCGCACTGTCGGTTAAGGCACGGTTCCAGGTAGCGGTCAGGTAGGGGAGCTCCTTGAGCGTCAACAGGTTAAGCGCCTGAAGTCCATCCGAGAACCTGAGGGCCTCAAGTACTATGATCGCCCCAAGCGCGACGGTCAAAGACGTAAAGAGGCCGTAGGCCCTATCGCCCCGCAAGGCCGCCAACCTGGACGAGACTGGATCCCAAAACTATAAGCCCTGCCCCAAGGGCCTCTATCCCCGTCAGGGACTCATGGAGCATTAGCGCTGTGAAGGTAATGGCGACTACCGGCGTCAGCATCGACAGGGCGCCGGCCCTCACGCCCCCGAGCTCCTTGACGGCATAGAACCAGAAGAGCCACCCCAGGCCCTGAACCACGATAGCTATGTAGAAGTCCAGGCCAACGTAGTACGGGCTCAGGCTCATGCGAAGGCCCAAGGGCCACATGGCGAGGATTACGGGGGTGGCAGCGATGCTCATGAAGGCCGTCTCGCCTGGCACGTCGCCCTCTGCCAGGTACCTCTCGAAGTATATGGTCCCGAGAGCCCAGACCACACCCCCGGCTAACCCGATGAGTATACCTGGGAGATAGGAAGGCCTGACTCCCATCGACGTCATTGACGTTATCCCAGCGATTCCAACCCCTATACCGACGTACTGCTGCCAGATGACCTTCCTCCTGAACACGAACGGGGTCATGAGGGCAGTGAAGAGGGGCTGGGTATAGAACATTATCGCTGCCGTCGACGGGTTTGGCACCATGAACACGGAGAGGTTCAGGAGCGATATCATGCTGGCTATGTTTATGACTCCCCCTATGAACTCCCTCAGGCCTGCCTTAACGCGTCTGAAAACGACGGCCAGGAAGGCCCCCCCAACGGCTGCCCTCAGTGCTGCGAGGGCGATCGGCGACACACCCCTCTCAGCTATGTAAGTTATGGGGTAGGCCGAGCCCCAGATCAATATCGTCGCCGCTATTGCGCCGTACCCCCTTGAGGTCCCTGCCATGGTCGACCTTCAGCAGAAGCTCGGCAACGCCTTTTAAGCTGAGCCCCGGCGCAGGAACCGGTAAGGAAGTTGAAGGTATTGTCAATAAGGGCTGAGAGGGGAAAGGTTGTAAAGGACGAAGTTGTTGATGGTGATCTGAAGGATTTAGTCAAGAAGAAGGCCCTTGAGGCCCTCAACGAGTGGGACCCCGAGACGAGCGACTTCATAGTTCTCAAGGATGAGAGGGAGATGGAGCTCTCCCTTCCACTTAAGCCAGAGCTCGTTGACCTCTTCAGGACGATAGGAAGCCTCAGCAGGACCAAGGACAAGGCGATAGCGAGGTTCCCCATATACACAATAAGCTTTGAGAACAGGATGATCAGCGAGGACAAATACGTTGAATACAAGATATACCTGATAGCGCCCTATATAGACGATGATGTCAAGACAGAGCTTGATGCTGAGGCCCAGGACATAACTACTGAGAAGGAGACGCCTGAGGGAATTAGGGAGGAAGGCTGAGATAAAGGGTGTCCACGCTGACGCCTCAGCTAGTAGGGCTAGGTGAGGCCATAGTAACCCTCTTCATAGTCCTAGACCCATTCGCAGTAGTGCCCTTTTACGTCTCCACGTCGCAGAGGCTCCCTCCTGGCAAGAGGCCCGCCTTCCTGAGGACACTCGTTGGCTCGGCCGTGTTCATGCTCCTAGCCTTCGCGATAATCGGCGAGTACATGTTAGACCTGCTTGGCGTGACCCTGAAGGACTTCAGGGTAGCCGCCGGCATAATCCTCCTTGTCTACGCCGTCTCAAGCCTCTTCGATATTGAGATAGGCGCGCCGAAGGTCCCTGAGGAGGTCGAGAGGCAGGCCATAGTCCCCCTGGCCACCCCTCTGCTCGCAGGGCCTGGAAGCATATCGACCGTACTCTACTTCAGGTACATCTACGGCTACCCAATAGCGCTGGCAAGCATAGCGGTCAACGCGCTTCTGGCCTATGCGATACTTTACCTCGGCGAGAGGCTGATGAGGCTCCTTGGCAGGCACGGTGCCCTCCTGATAGACAAGTTCATGAGCCTCGTGCTGGCGGGCTTCGCCGTGAGCTTAATAAGGAGCTCGCTGTGACGCCTCGGCCGGGGACAGCGTCCTCACCGCCTAGCTCAGGCCTATCGACGTCCTCATTGGCAAGCCCTCTGAAACACAGGCCACGATCATTTGTGGATCACGCTTGCAGCGCTCTTCATCGGGCCAACTATGGCGGGATTGCTAACGCTTATAAAATCTCCACGTCCTTGATTAACGTGGGGCCCTCTTGTACAAGAAGATCCTGGTAGGATACGACGGCAGCGAGGGCGGCGAGAAGGCCCTTAGAAGGGCTGTTGACCTAGCCAAGTCTTTCGGCAGCGAGCTCTGCCTGCTGACCGTGATACCCCCGAGCTCAATGGCCTTCGGGGAGATCGTGATACCTGACGCCGTGAACCTCTCGCTTATCATAGACTCCTCCAGGAAGAGGCTCTCGGAGGTCGCCGCTAGGCTCTCCTCGGAGGGCCTGAAGGTTAGGTTTGACGTGCTGACGGGGGATCCCGGGGACACGCTGGTCAGCTACGCCGAGGTGAACGGGTGCGACCTTATCGTTCTCGGGAGAAGGAGGCTTTCCAGGCTGGAGAGGCTTGTGCTTGGGAGCGTCACGCATAAGGTCGCCGGCAAGTCAACTAAGGTGGACGTCCTTGTCGTGCCCTAGTGCCTTTCTAGAGCTCCTCCCCTCTGGTATCAGAATGAGGAGGGCCATTGATATCAGTGCGAACACGGCAAAGGACCACATGGCGGCGTCAAGGCCTGTCGTGGTGACCATGAATGTGAGCCTTGAAATGCTTACCAGTGACCCCCCTACCATTATGCCTACGGCCCCTCCCACGGTATTGCCAACTCCCCAGACCAGCGAGTTTGCCTGCGCCCTCGCCTCTGGGCCCACGACCTCAGAGACGTAGCCTAGCAGGACGGGGAACCCGCTCATCGCGAAGAACGAGTACATTGCGAGGAGGGTGGTCAGGAGGTATAGGTCTCTGACGAGGAGGAACGCTATGTAGAAGGCGGTTGAGGCGATGGTGGTTATCACGATCACGTTCCTTCCGCCAATCCTGCCAACGAGCCAGCCGAAGAAGGGCTGACCAACTATCGCGGTCGCGTACGAGGCCGTTACTATGACCCCCATTAGGACCTTCGAGTGAACTATAGAGTCAACATAAGTTGGGAAGTACGTCATGGCCCCTGACATAAACATGGCCCTTATGAAGACAACAAGTGTCAGGGGGGCGAGCGCATTGTAGTAGGCCAAGAGCCTTGAGGCTGACTGAGACCTCGTCTCGCCGGTGTGCGGCATATGGAATGGCCTTAGGCCCAGGTATATTACCGAGGCCAGAGCGTAGACGTAGACTGCTATCAGTGAGAGCCCCGCCCCGCCCCCTAGGGCCTTTATGGCAAGCACCATCATGAGGGGGAAGAGGGCCCTCCCAATGCTTCCGAAGGCCCCGTTTATGCCAAGTGCTGGCCCTGCGTTGCCCTCATAGGCGTACTGAAGTATGGCGCCGCCAAGGGGGTGATAGAAGGATAGGCCGAGCCCAAGGAAGACGGCGCCTAGACCTATCAGCGCGAGCCTGACGACACCCACGGGAATGAAGGCGCCCGCAAACAGGAGGGATGAGGTTCCTATTAGCGAGAACCCTAACAGCATGAGCTGGTTGTGCCACCCCCTCCTGTCGGCGAGGCTGCTGATAACCGGGCTGGCTAGGCCTGAGAGCACGTTTACCAAGGCCGCCATCACACCAAGGTACAGGGCGGGGACGCTCATGTCCAGGTAGAAGTCGATCAGTACTGACATTGTTACGAGGAAGCTGTCGTTCAGCAGGTGAGCTAGTGAGGTGAAGGCGAGAGCCCTAAACCTCTCACGGGTTAAGTCCTTGGCTTCCATCAGGGTCGACGCCTGAACGTCATCTAATAAGGTCGATAGATAAATTTTTACTTACATATACGGCGTCCATAGCCTTTTATCGCCTGTTGGCCATCCAGTAAACCAGGGTTCCTGCTTGCCCCTTACCGCCGCTGTGCTCGCAGGGGGGGAGGGCACGAGGTTTAGGCCCTATACTGATATAATACCTAAGCCTATGATACCAATTGGCTCTGAGGAGAAGCCCGTAGTCGATCACATAATGAACATCCTGATAAAGGGCGGCGTCACCCATGTGGTCCTTCTCGTAGGCTACAAGTGGAAATATGTTAAGAACTACTTCGGCTACGGCGACAGGTTCGGGATAAAGATAGACTACAGCATAGACGACGAGATGTACAAGAACACGGGCGGTTCCCTCCTAAAGGCGTACAAGCACCACCTCCTTGACAGCGACCCTGTCGTTGTCTGGTACGGCGACATACTGGCGCCGATCAAGGCCTCAGAGCTAGTCGATGCTCACCTGAGCCAGAAGGCCGACGCTATGCTAGTCCTCGCAAGCAGGTATCAGGTCCCAGTAGGCGTTGCCGAGGTCGACGGGGAGGGCAACATAGTGTCCCTGAGGGAGAAGCCCTGGCTCGACCTCAGGGTAACCATAGGGGTGCTCACCGTTAGGCCCAAGGTACTTGAGGAGTTTGAGGGGAAGCTGGGGAGGTCATTTGACGTAATGGGTGACCTCATACCGGCCATGATAGGCTCGGGCATGAAGGTCAAGGCCTACCTGTACGACGGGCCATGGGTCGACATTGGGAGCCTTGAGAGGTACAAGAAGATCGACGAGGGTCTCCTGAGGGACGTCACGACACTAGTGTGAGGCCTTCTCCACTATGACCCTACCATCGCCTATTAGCTTAACTTGGTCCCCGTCACCTATGAGGTCCAGCTCGCCCTCAGGCACGTCCGAGACGAGGGGTATAGAGGCGAGGACGCATCCCGCGACCACAATTGGGTCAGTCCTCGACATCACTATAGCCGCCGGCGCAACGCCGTTCGCCCTCAGGGCGTAGATTATGTAGCTGCCGACCGTGCTCCCCCTCGGCCTCCTGGCCACCAGCACCCTCCCGCCGAGCTGCCTTCCATCCCTTAGGACACCGGTCCGGGGGTCAACGTCGCCGTAGAACGAAACCGCGTCTACTACAACGGCTGGCCCCGAGGCACTCCCGCCCACGAGCTGCCTTCCCCTCAGCTCGAGCCTCATGACGCCAGCCTCCTTGCCAGGCTTTCAAGGGGCTCGACGCCGACCCTCACCCCCTTCCTGGATAAGTAGAAGTAGGCCTTGTAGCTGTCTGTTGCTACCCTCAGGCCTCCCTTAAGCTGGGTCACAACGAGGCAGGTGTCCCTGACCAGGACAGCTCCATATCGCCTTAGCGTGCCCATAACGTCAGCGGGGACCCTGGCCTCCTCTGCCCTTGATATCGTTACCAGTAGCCTCGGTCCCCCGCCCCTGGGGGTCCCCCTTGACAGCAGTGAGGCCAGCCTCTCAAGCGTGCTTGCGCTTACGTGGGGGCAGCCAATGTAAACTATGTCAACTTCATCGGGGGGCGCCAGCTCCTCAAGCCTCCGCTCAACCTCGCGGTAGTCTATTACCTCCACGCCCTCAATCGCCTCTGGCTCCCTCTCAGGCGACAGGCCTGGGACGAAGACCATGGGGATGTCGCCGGCTGCCCCGACGGCAGCGGCGAGCTCCTTGAAGGACTCGAGGTCAAGCCTGGCCCTGAGGAGGGGTGGGCCCCTCGCCCGATGGCGGGCGGCCAGTACCTCGCCGAGGACGCCAGCCCTTGCGCCTTCTACCTCGTAGCCATCAGGTGCCTCGAGCCTGTAGGCGACCCTTGGAACCCTCTCCTGATCTATGTGCATACCATAGAGGTAGGTTCTGCCAGCTATACCGGCCATGAGGGCCAAAGGACCTCCTTCCCTGTTGGTCCTGAGCCCCAGGACGCTATTGGCGTAGACTACGGCGCTCGACTCGCCCCACGCGACGCTTGACCCCCTCGGTACCCCCCTGACGTCGGGTATGTAGTATGGGGTGCAGGTAAAGGTCAGCCGTGCCCCCATGGACCTCAGGGCCCTTATGATGGCGTACTGGCCATTTATGAGGTCCTCGGTGAGCTCGACGACGTCCGTGGCGCGGGGGTTGTCGAGGTCGAAGCCTATCGGGTTCACTGTGGTCGGCACCGAGAACCTACCCCCCGACCTCGCCAGGTCCTCGAGGAGCCTCAGCCCAGGCTCGCCTATGTTATAATAGGAGACGCCTGAGACGTGAGCGTGGACTATGGGCTGAAGCCTGTCTGCCCGCAGCGCCTCCCCCACCTTCACGACGACCTCAAGCGCCTTAGCCTTGGCCCACCCCTCCTCACCCACCAGAACCCTCTCCTCGTAACTTGTCAGATACATCAGTACCACCACGTCTCCTGGAAGCTGTGCTCTGGGAGTATGTACAGCTTCTCTGAGTAGGCCCTGCAGGCAGGGGCGAGCGCGCACTTCCCCCCTGAGCACCCCCCTATGGAGGAGCAGCGCTGGGTGCAGCCCGTCATGCAGGAGGGCCCATCGAATGTGCAGCACCTCCTGCCGAAGGCCCACAGGAAGTCGTCCATTACAAAGGGGTCCACACCGGCCTCCTGGGCCACGACCCTGTAGGCCCTCCTCACCGCGAGCCTGAGAAGTACGTCCTCCTCCGGCTCAAACGGCATCCCCCTTGCGACCCTGGCCATGGTGGCCTCGTCAACCTGGACAATCCCAGTCCTCAGGGCTATCCTTGTCAGGTGATTGTCCACGGGCACCTCCTTGTTCTGGGGGTCCTGGAACCTGACCACATCCCTCCTCTCTATGAACTTGGCCAACAGGAAGGCCTTCTTCTCAACGGGGTCCTGGTAGGCCTTGAAGACCTTAAGCAGGTCAATGAAGCCCTCCCCTATCCCCCTCCTCAGGTGACCCCCTGACCTAAGGACTATGTTCATGGGGTCCCCATCAAAGACGGAGAGGAGCTTCAGGCCGAGGTCCCTCAGCAGCTCGGCCCTGACCAAGGGGTCAGGGGGCCTAGCCACGGAGCCCTCGTCGGACCTCACGGTGAGCCATTCCTTCACCTCTTCCTCGGTGGCCTTCGCAAGCCTCTCCGCGTCGAAGAAGCCTGGGTCATCCCTGAGCCTCTGGACTCCAAGCCTGTAGAGGAGGTCAGCGCCGTGGTAGAGCTCCCCTCCCAGCCTTGCCTCATACTGCCTCCTGCCCCTGCTCAGCCTGTGATCCATGGCGACCATGACGAGGAAGTACGCCATTACTTGCCTCCTGGGTGACCCGGGTGGAGGGTAGTACCTGGGGTCCTCAAAGGCGTCCACTGACAGAGACCTAACGGCGTTTCCTATGAGCGCCCCCACCTCCCTGGCCCTGTCCTCATTGACCTCGACCCTCAAGGGCGCACACCTAAAGGCCAGCGCCCACGCTGTCTCAGAGGATAATCTGCCTTGAGCGAGGACTGGAGGGCCAGGGCGTACAACCTGCTGGAGGTCGCCAGGGGGCTGAAAGGGGACCTCAAGACCGCCTTCGTGTACTTCGTGGAGGGCGTGAGCGTCGGGGACCTGAGGGCCCTCGGGGACCTGAGGAAGAGGGGGGTAAGGGACCCAGCGTCCGCAATTGAAGGGCTCATAGAGCTCGGGCTGATCGAGAGGGGCAGGGACTGCTTCAACCTGTCCGAGCCCCTCAGGAGGATGGTATATGAGAGGGGCCTGGAGGCCGTGGAGAGGGCCCTCGAGGGCTAGCACAGCCTCGGCCTCGTTACGGTCTCAAGGTAGGCCCTCCTTACCCTCTCCCTGAAGGCCTTCGCTGAGGGGTGGACAAGGTGGTCTACGACGGTCCCGCAGGCGTCCCTGACGCCAACTCTCCCCGCGACCTCTGCGAGGAGGGCGCCCTCGTCGCCGGCCGCCGCGAGGGCCATGGCGGCGTACCCGTGGGCCGCCTGCTTCGTGATGGCTGAGCCGGGGAGCCTCGGCGCCTCGAGGACATCGTAGCCGGCCTCGGCCAGGGCCCTCCTCACGGAGGCCAGGCCCGAGTACCTGCCGCTCAGCACGACGAGGCCTGCCCTCCTTCCGAGGGGCACGGAGGCCCTGGCGACGTCCTTCACGATGCCCTCGAGCCAGGCGCTGAAGGCCGAGGCGCAAGGCTCCTCACCAGAGAGGTACGCCCTCTCTGCCAAGGCCAGGTCGGGGGTGCCGCAGAGCTCGACGAGGCCTCCCTTGTAGACGTCGAACCTGAACCACTCGCCGACGCCGGTCACGACCTCAAGGTCGACGGCACCGGCCGTGAGGGGGCCCATGGTGGCGTAGGTCCCACCTATGCCGTCAACTAGCCTCCCGCCCAACACTGACATGGCCGCGTTGTAGCCGAAGCCGAGCTCCATGAAGACTCCGTTAACGTCGTCAGCGCCCCCGACCTTACTGGCCAGGCCCCATATACCCACGATGGTCGCGGCTAGCTTGTCGGCAGTTCCCATGTCAACCTTGTTGAGCTTCCTTAAGGGCGGTATTGACCTGAGGAGTATGACTGAGGGCGCGAAGACCGCCCTGACCCCTGACCTGACCAGCGTGTCGACCACCTTGGCGAGGGCCGAGTAGACGCCGACCCCAACCTCGCCGGCGACCCTATCGAGCTGCTGGGGCTCACTGAGCAGGAGGACCTCATAGGCGAACCTGACCGGGTCCCTGACCTCGTCAGCCCACGTTATGGGCACGCCGTAGCCGCTGGGGGCGGCTACCACGTCAGCCCCTGACTCCTCTATGGCCCTTATCAGCGAGCTGGGGTCCGAGGCTATGATCGACGTTGGGATGCTCCTCTCCCATACTACCCTCTCGCCCTCGACAAGGGCTAGGTCGAAGCTTCCTGTGCCCGGGTCGACTCCTAGGGCCCTCATCGTTGAGGCCCGCGCATTACATTAACTGGATCGCTAATAAGCTGATGAGGAGAGGATGGAAGCGCCGCTCGCCTCGCCGGGGCCGCGTACCCTCTGGGCCGGCCCCACCAAAGGGTCTGCCTAAGCCCCTAGCCCCTGGGCCTCGGGCGATTGGGAGCGGCGGGCTGAACCGCTCGGGTTTCCCCTCGCGGCTTACACCCCCGCCCCATCAACCCCGTCTTCTACGGGGGCCCTCGTCGTCCACCCCGGCAGAGCCGGGACGGACGAGCGGCCGCCTATTTTCGGGGTGGGGTTCCCGCTTAGATGCCTTCAGCGGTAACCCCTTACGGCGTGGCTGCCCGGCATGCCCACCAGGACAGCCGGTAGACTAG